>NZ_JABWQS010000069.1:0-14460 GCF_014268545.1 Pseudomonas sp. SWRI81 | reverse complement strand
ATGGCGGTGTGTCAGATAGCTGATTTTTAACTGACACACCGCCATCGCGAGCAGGCTCACTCCTACAAGGGACCGTGTACACCCCGAATTTATGTGGACCCAACATGACTATTCGCTGCAATTCCTACTACACCGCCACCCTCAACCAGGACACCGACTACCCGACCCTGCAAGGTCGGCACACAGTTGATGTGGTGATCATCGGCGGCGGTTTCACCGGTGTCGCCACGGCCGTGGAACTGGCTGAAAAAGGCCTGAAAGTCGCCATCGTCGAAAGCCATAAAATCGGCTGGGGCGCCACCGGGCGCAATGGCGGGCAAGTCACCGGCAGCCTGTCCGGCGACGGCGCGATGCGCAAACAGATGCGCGCGACACTCGGTGATGACGTCGATGATTTCATTTGGCACCTGCGCTGGCGCGGGCATGAAATCATTCGTCAGCGCGTGGAAAAATACGCGATCCAGTGCGACCTCAAACACGGCCATCTGCACGCGGCGTACAAGCCGAGCCACATGGGCGGCCTGCGCAAGGATTACGAAGAAGCCGTGCGCCGCGGTTTTGGCGATGAAGTGAGTCTGCTTGATCGCAGTCAGGTTCGTGATCTGCTGCAAAGCGATCTGTATCACGGCGCAATCAAGAACACCCGCAACCTGCATCTGCACCCGCTCAACCTGTGCATCGGTGAAGCGCGGGCGGCGCACAGTCTCGGCGCGCTGATCTTTGAAAACAGCGAAGTGCTGGAGATCATTCACGGCGATACACCCGGTGTGAGAACGGCCCACGGCCGGATCGACGCCAATCAGGTGATGCTCGCCGGCGACGTCTATCACAAGCTCGAACCCGCCCAGCTCAAGGGCAAGATTTTCCCGGCCATGGGCGGCATCGTCACCACCGCGCCGCTCGGCGAGCTGGCCCGGCAGATCAACCCCGAAGACCTCGCCGTGTACGACTGCCGCTTCGTCCTCGACTATTACCGGCTCACCGCCGACGGTCGCTTGCTGTTCGGTGGCGGCGCCAACTACAGCGGCAAGGACTCACGCGACATCGCTGCCGAACTGCGCCCGTGCATCGAGCGCACCTTCCCGGCGCTCAAGGGCGTGCAGATCGATTATCAATGGAGCTGCGCCATGGGCATTGTGATCAACCGTATTCCGCAACTGGGCAAGCTGTCGGATAGCGTCTGGTATTGCCAGGGTTACTCGGGGCACGGCATCGCCACGACGCACATCATGGGTGAAATCATGAGCCGGGCCATTACCGGGCAGATGGAGCAGTTCGACACGTTCGCCGCGTGCCAGCATGTTCGCGTGCCGATGGGTGATCTGCTTGGCAACCCGTTGCTGGCGGTGGGGATGTGGTATTACCAGATGCTTGAGCGGTTGCGCTGACTTCACTGACCTCATCGCGAGCAGGCTCACTCCTACATCGGATTTGTGAACGACACAAACCCCCTGTGGGAGCGAGCCTGCTCGCGAAGAGGCCCTCAAATCCAACACAAAACCTCAATCCGGCAACTGTTCCACCACAATCCCCAACCGCCGATAATCCTCCACACTCCCCGACCCCAGATGCAGCTCTGTAATCAGCCTATGCAGACGCGTACACGGCGCCACCACAAACGGTTCCACCGCGCCGAGCTTGTCCGCCGTGGTCACTGCAATCACCTGCGTCGCGCCGTTGAGCATCGCCTGTTTTATCGGCACTTCATCGAAATGCAGCGAGGTGATCCCCACTTCAGGATGGATCGCACAGACCCCGGTAATAGCCAGATCAGCCTTGATGCCCGCCAGCAATCGCAGCGCCTCCTGACCGCTCGCCGACATCGAGTGTGGATTCAATTCCCCGCCGGCCAGAATCACTTTCACGCCTTTGTACTCGGACAGCGCAATCGCCGTCAGCGGTGAAGCGGTCACGGCCGTGATGCGGATTTCAGCGGGTAACGAGCGCGCCACCTGCAAGGTGGTCGAACCGGAATCGAACAGCACAATCTGCCCGTCCTTGATGTGCTGCGCCGCCAGTTGCGCCAGGCGCACTTTGACCTCGTCGGTCTCATCCAGGCGAGTGAAGTAATCCTTGCCGGAGTCCTTGGGTCGCGGCAACGCCCCGCCATGCACGCGCTGCACCAGTCCGGCGTTGTCCAGTTCGGCAAGGTCGCGGCGGATGGTGTCTTCGGACACCGCAAAATGCTGGCTCAGCTCGGAGGCCATGACCTTGCCGTCGCGCTCAAGCAGCAAAAGGATTTTCTGCCGACGCAGGGAAGGCAATTCGGCGATGGAATGATCGTGCATGGTTATGCCTGTTTGTGCTTGTAGTTGCAGGTTTCGCTGAGACTAGCGAAAGCCTCAGGCAAATACAACGCAGCGGCTATCAAAGATTTTGATCATTGGAATCGACAAGGCGAATTTTTTCTTTGCGTTGCGCCTGTTCACAATGGCCTCACTCTTAAAGCCTCAGGATGAACAACTGATGAATCTCAATTTCGCCTTCGCGTGCATGATCGTCGTGTCGTTCGCGATTGCCCTCGGCCACGCCTGACAGCGGGTCAGACCGAGGCCAGCAATTGCTCACGCAACCATTTGTGCGCCGGATCGCGGTGCACACGTTCAGCCCAGAACATCGCCATTTCATAGCCTGGCACCGGCAACGGCGCATCGACTACTTGCAGCGCCGGATTGCCGCGCACCAGGCGTGACGGCAGCATCGCCACCAGATCGGTGCTGGCCAGCACCGACATCGCCATCAGAAAGTGCGGCACCGACAGCACCACTTTGCGCGCCAGTCCGACCTCGGCCAGCGCCTTGTCGGTCACGCCGAAAAAGCCCCCGCCCTCGCGCGACACCAGCACATGTTCCAGCGCGCAGAACTGCTCGCGACTGGGTGCCTTCATCAGCCCCGGATGGCCGATGCGCCCGGCCAGCACATAGTGTTCGGTGAACAGCGGCCGCCGATGCAGCTCCGGCGGCGCATCTTCGCTGATGTGCAGGGCCAGATCGAACACGCCCTGCTCGGCCTGCTTGACCATCTGCGCCGGCGTCAGATCTATGATCGCCAGCCGTGTGCCCGGCGCCTGTTCGCGCAAATGGCTGAGCGCCGGCAGCACGACGGTGGACTCGCCGTAGTCGGTCGCGGCGATTTTCCAACTGTGCGTCGCCTGCGCCGGGTCAAACGCACTGGCCGGCGCCACCGCCCTCTCCAACGCCTCCAACGCTTCACGCAGCGGCTCACGCAATTCATCGGCGCGGGCTGTCGGGCGCATGCCTCTGGGACCGGGCAATAACAGCGGATCATTGAAGATCTCGCGCAACCGCGCCAAATGCACGCTCACCGACGGCTGCGACAAATGCAGGCGCTGCGCCGCGCGGGTGACGTTGTGCTCGGCCAGCAACACATCGAGCGTCAGCAGCAGATTGATATCCAGGCGTCTCAAATTATTCACGGCTATACCAGACATATCAGACATTCATTTCAAATATACCGGGCGAGCGCGGATCCTGCAGTCATCCAACTCAAGGAGCACGCGACATGAACGTATTACTGGTCTACGCCCACCCTGAATCGACTTCGCTCAACGGCTCACTGCGCGACTTCACGGTCCAGCGCCTGCAAGCGGCCGGCCACACCGTGCAGGTCTCCGACCTCTACGCGATGAAGTGGAAACCGGTGCTCGACGCCGACGACGCACCGCAGCGCGACCCATCGCAACCCTTTCACGCCTCGCTCGATTCCAAACGCGCCTACGCCGACGGCACCCAGGCCGCCGACATCGCCCGCGAGCAAGACAAACTGCTCTGGGCCGATGCCTTGATCCTGCAATTCCCGATGTGGTGGTTCAGCATGCCGGCGATTCTCAAAGGCTGGTTTGACCGCGTCTACGCTTACGGCTTTGCCTACGGCGTCGGCGAACACTCCGACAGCCGCTGGGGCGAGCGTTACGGCGAAGGCAAAATGAAGGGCAAACGGGCGATGCTGCTCGTCACGACCGGCGGCTGGGAGTCGCATTACAGCCCACGCGGGATTAACGGGCCGATGGATGAGCTGCTGTTTCCGATCCAGCACGGGATTCTGTATTACCCGGGGTTTGAAGTGGTGCCGCCGTTCGTGGTGTATCGCACCAGTCGCATGGACGAAGCACGCTACGCCGAGACCACCGCTGAACTGGGGCTGCGGTTGGACGAGTTGTGGAGTGCCCGGCCGATCGGATTTCGGCAGCAGAATGGCGGGGAGTATGAGATTCCGGCGTTGACGTTGAAGGACGGCATTGCACCGGACCTGGAAGGCTTTTCAGCGCACATCCGCTGAAACGAACACCGCTTCTGTGGCAAGGGAGCTTGCTCCCGCTCGGCGACGCAGTCGTCGCAAATCCTGCCACCAAGTATCGACGCATCAGGATTTGGGGCCGCTTCGCAGCCCAGCGGGAGCAAGCTCCCTCGCCACAAATCAGACTTCTCCGCGCACCCGCCGCATCTGTACCCATAACGCCGGGGCAAAATGCAGCAACACCATCCGGCTCAGATGATGCGTCAGGATAAACACCACGTTCAGCCCACCCCCAAACGCGACAATCGCAATCGTCTCGATCGCCCCCGGCATGTACGCCAGCCACAGCGACAGCGGATCACTGCCCAGCCAGCGCGCGGCGACTTCAGCAAACACCGCTGCAACGCCAATCATCAAACCAACCGACATCAACGCTGTACGGCCATGTCGTGCCAGCTCTGCGAAGCCGAGCCCCTGAAATCGTGCGCCTATGCGCACGCCCAGAATCAGTGCGGCCAGATTCAGGCTCCACTCCGGCATGTGAAAGCCATGCAGCCATCCCGACTTCACAAACACAGCGGTGACGAGAATTGCGGTGAGCATGAACGGCGCCGGGACGCCGATTACCAGCAGCAGGCGCCCGAGCAACAGGCTCAAAGCAATGACCGAGAACGCGGTCAGCGCCATGCCTGTGGTCAGTGGGTCGTTGGCGACCTCGGCCGCCGCTGTGTGTCCGGGAATCAGCACACTCACCAGCACGGTGATCAGCAGCAGCCGCATCAGGTGCACGATGATGACTTTGCTCGAGGCTTTTTCCGACTCAAGCAAATCGAACACTGCGGCCAATGCGCCGGGATAAACCGCCAGCAGCGCGTCGGTGCGGTTCCAGCCGGCGCCGCGTGTGAGCCACCATCCGGCCAACGCGATCTGCACAGTCAGACAGATCAGCAGCACGCCAAGACTGGGCAGCATCGTTGAGGCCGTTTCGCTGTCCCACGCGTCGAACATCAGCCCGGTGGCGATGCCCAGTGTGACCTGAATGTAGCCCAGCCCATAAGGGGTTGCCGGGGCGATACCGGTCTTACTGGCGAACAACGCGGTAACGACAATCGAGCCCAACAACAGGCCGTGGGGCACGCCTTCGAACTGCAACAACGCGCCGAACGCGGCAGCAATCAACAAACACACAATGGATTTCATCGTCGCCTTCCTGGCTATTCAACTGACACACCCCTATCCATTGTGGGAGCGAGCCTGCTCGCGAAAGCGTCTCACCAGTCACTGATGAATAACTGATCTGCCGCATTCGCGAGCAGGCTCGCTCCCACAGGGAACCCCGCACGCCTTACATACGCAACCGCGCCATCGCCCGCCGATATTTCTCGATCCGCTCCAGATCCTCCCAGCTCGGCGAAGCGATCCGCGAGAGATCGCTGTTCTCTTCCAGATCCGCCAGTTTCACCACCCGCCCGATCGCGTTCTGCGCGGCGCGGTCGACGAAATCGTCGTAAGACTCGCCGGGGGCTTTAGTCACCGATGCGATAGCCGTCAGCACCTCTTCGCTGAAACCCTCCCGGCGCAAGTCATCGAGACTGACGCCGCAATCCTCGACCACATCGTGCAGCACGGCGACGATGCGTTCTTCCAGCGTGGCCATGCGCATCATGACTTTCAGCGGATGCAGAATGTACGGCGCGCCGCCCTTGTCCACTTGCCCGGCATGGGCCGTGGCGGCAATGGCGATGGCGCGTTCGAGGGTTTGAACCATGGGAATTCTCCGGGGTTTAGATGCCGTAGCGGCCGCCGACACGGATGTTGCGCTTGAACCAGTGGCCGATGGCTTTCAGGCGTCCCACAGGCTTGTTTGGTTGCTGATGGCGCTGGAGGATCAAAGACACCAGCGCAGCCTGATCGACCTGCGGATGGGCATCGATCAACTCGGCCACCCAGGCGCAATCGGCCTTCTTCAAGTGTTCGCGCCATTCGCCGGGCCAGGCGTCGAGTTCATCGCGCGCCAAAAACCGCGCACCGCCGTGCTCCATGTGCCCGCCGCCCATGGACTGCTCAAAGCAAAACGGCGTGTCCGGCTGGCCTGGATCGATATGGAACAGGTAGATATCGTGGAAGGGCTGTTGTGAGCTGGGCGCATTGTTGCGGCGGCCGATTTCGATCATGACGATGTTCCAATCCGTGGGGCGCTGAATGTGTCCGATTGTTTCGCAGTGTACGCGAACGGCGCCGCTTGGAAACCCGATTGAACCTGGCGCGTCACCGCGATCTCGAAAGCAGACAAGCGCCCAGTCACCGATCAGACGCGGCGCCATTGGAGAGGAAACTGCCGATGAACACCCGACTGCTGCTCCTGATCGCCACGTTTTGCATTATTCCCAGCTGCGTCATGGCCGAAGGCTGCGACGTCCAGACCCGCTCCTCCAGCGCCTCGGTGCCGGCTGTGGAAACTCACAGTTGCTACGAGTACGAAGGCGTGCCCGTAGACTCGATCAACTGGTCGTGCAGCAACGAAACCAAAGACACGCTCAATGCGACCAAGAAAAAAGTCGAACGCTGCGACGATCACTATCAGGCCACCTGCACTGCCCGCCTCACCCAGGAATCCCTGGCCAACCCGCACTCGACCAGCAAAGACAAAAGCGCCAAACCGCTGAACCTGCCTGACAACGCGCATGTGACCACGTACTACTACGACGCCGAACATTTGGCTCAGGCCAGGATTGATTGTGAAAACGGTGGCGGACAGTGGAAGGCGAAGTGATCGCCGACTGGATGTTTGCGCAGGACTGAAACCCCGGCTGGCCGAGTTGGGATTCTGAAAGATTCGTAGGAAAACACACCGAGTGTCGAGGGAGCTTGCTCCCACTGGGCTACGAAGCAGTCCCGGAGTGGGCTAATCCCTTTCATCAGCGCGCGTGCGATTGTCGGATTACGCCGCCTGCGTCGCCAAACGGGGCGGTATTTTTCGTCTGCGCGGCGGGTTTTACGTCCTACAGGCCGGTTGCGACAAGCGAAAACGCGACCTAAAGTGAGCCGCCGCTGACCGCTGTCACCCTATGGATCGCAGCAAACGGAAGGTGTTGCTTCCCGATGAAAGGACCCGCTAATGGCCGTACACAAACCGCTCCACCATTACGCCCACATGTCCCACCCCGCCACCGAACGCCCCGTGCTGCTCATCGACGCCGACGCCCCGTTGCGCGATCTCCACGCCTGCCTTGCCGAGCGCCTCAACGCCGTCCTCAAATACCTCGACCTGATCGCCTGCACCAGCCTCCCCGACTATGCCGAAAACGACATCAACACGGTGACCAATATCGCCAGGATCATGGTGCAGGATGTCAGTGATGTGTTTCGGGTGATTGAGCGGCGGGGGCTTGCCGATTAGTGAGTCAAAACGAAGAAACCGCGATTACGCGGTTTCTTAGGGTTCGCCAATTTGCGAAAACGGCGGAAGGAATCCAACAGCTTCGCTTTAAAAATTCGCCGGCGTATTCGCGCTGATAATCTCAGCCTCATCCGCCCCGATATTGCGAAACTTGTGTGGCAGCGTCGTCGGGAAATAATAGCCATCCCCGGCATTCAGCACACTCACCTGCCCGTCCACCGTCAGTTCGACGGTGCCACGGGTGACCAGTCCGCACTCTTCGCCTTCGGCATGCACGATCGGCTCTTCGCCGGAACTTGCGCCCGGTGCGTATTGCTCGCGCAGCAGGCGCATCTGCCGGCTGGGGACGGAGGCACCGATCAGCAGCAGGCGCAGGCCGTGGCGGCCGAGGTCGGGTTGTTCGTTGGCGCGAAAGACGTATTGGTGCTCGCGCGGGGGCTGGTCGAAGGTGAAAAAGTCGGCCAGGGACATCGGTATGCCTTCGAGCAGCTTTTTCAGCGAGCTGACCGAGGGGCTGACGCGGTTCTGTTCGATCAGCGAGATGGTGGCGTTGGTCACGCCGCTACGCCGGGCGAGCTCGCGCTGGGAGAGTTTGTAGCTTTCGCGTACTAGTTTGAGTCGAGAACCCGTATCCATGACAGCCTTATGTAAGAACGACTTAAGGGCGATGGGGGTGGGTGGCGGGTGCCGCGCAGGTCGCGCGGATCACGTTGCTCCCGTGTCCCGGAACCGTGAAAGGCGGCTATTAAATCACGTTTGCGGGTGTTGCTCAGCAGGTTCGATGGATGGTTCGGCAAAAGTCATTTTTGCCTTGGCAATACAGTCAATGTGGGAGCGGGCTTGCTCGCGAAAGCGGTGTGTCAGGCGACATGAGTGTTGGATGTTATGGCCCCTTCGCGAGCAAGCCCGCTCCCACAGTTGGATTTTGGTGTGTCAGGACGTCTTTCGGTGGCTGGACTGGCCTCATCGCGAGCAGGCTCACTCCTACAGTGGGATTTTGGTGTGTCAGGCAGTATTTCAGCGGCCGGGCTGGCCTCTTCGCGAGCAGGCTTGCTCCCGCTATGGATATCGGTGCGCTTGCCAAAGTGAAAAACCGGCGGGGCTTTTGGGCCGCCGCCGGGGAGGTAACTTAGACGCCGAAACGGTCGCGCAGGGAGTAGTAGACGGCGCCGAGGGCGGTCAGCGGTGCGGAGAAGGTGCGGCCGCCGAGCATCGGCATGTGCGGCAGGGAGGCGAAGGCGTTGAAGCGTTCGGCGTCGCCGCGAATCATTTCCGAAATCAGTTTGCCGGCCAGGTGCGAGCAGGTGACGCCGTGACCGCTGTAGCCCTGCATGTAATAGGCGTTTTTCTCGATGCGGCCGAATTGCGGCATGCGTGACATGGTCAGCAGGAAGTTGCCGGTCCAGCGATAGTCGATTTTCACGTCCTTGAGTTGCGGGAAGGTCTTGAGGATCTTCGGACGAATCAGTTGCTCAATGTCATCCGGTTCCCGCGCGCCGTAGACCACGCCGCCGCCGTAGAGCAAGCGGTTATCGGCGGTGAGGCGGTAGTAATCGAGCAGATAATTGCAGTCTTCCACGCAATAGTTGTGGGTGATCAGGCCGCGTGCCTGCTGCTCGGTCAGCGGTTCGGTGACGACAATCTGCGAGCCGCACGGCATGCTTTTCGCGGTGACACGGTTATCCAGACCTTGCGGCAGATACGCATTACCGGCGATCAGCAGGTATTTGGCGCGCACCAGGCCTTTGCCGGTGCGCACGGTGATCGGCTCGCCGTAGGTGATTTCCACCGCCGCCGATTGCTCGTAGATCTTGCCGCCCAGGCGCACGATCGCAGCCGCTTCACCGAGCGCCAGGTTCAGTGGATGAATATGGCCGCCCTGCATATCCAGCAACCCACCCACGTAAGCATCGGAGCCGACTTCGCGACGAATGTCGGCTGCGTCGAGCATCTTCAGATTGCGGTTGCCGTAGCGCTCCCAGTTGCGCTTCTGCTCGGCGAGGCCGTTGAGCTGTTTCTTGTTCATCGCCGCGAAAATACCGCCCGGGCGGTAGTCGCACTTGATGTCGTAATCCTTGATGCGCGAACGGATGATGTCGGCGCCTTCGAAAATCATGCTGCCGAGGATTTCTGCAGTCTTGTCACCGTAACGTTCTTCGATCACATCGACGTCGCGACTGTAGGAGTTGACCAGTTGGCCGCCGTTGCGCCCGCTCGCGCCGTAGCCGACTTTCGCCGCTTCGAGTACCGTGACTTTGTAGCCGGCCTCGCTGAGGAACAGCGCCGAGGACAGACCGGTATAGCCCGCGCCGATGATGCAGACATCGCAGTCCACCGCCTCTTCAAGCACCGGGAAGTCGATGACTTCGTTGCGGGTGGCGGCGTAGTAGCTGTTGACGTGTTGTTGTTTCATACGATTCTCCGATGGCCGCCAGACGCTGGCGACCGCCGCTGTTAAAGAATTAGAGCTTGATCCAGGTCGCTTTCAGCTCGGTGTACTTGTCGAACGCGTGCAGCGATTTGTCGCGACCGTTGCCCGACTGTTTGAAACCACCGAACGGCGCGGTCATGTCACCGCCGTCGTACTGGTTGACCCAGACGCTGCCGGCGCGCAGGCCGCGGGCAAAGGTGTGCGCCTTGCTGAGGTTGCTGGTCCACACACCGGCGGCAAGACCGAAAATGCTGTCGTTGGCAATCTGCAGCGCTTCTTCGGCGGTGTCGAAGGTGATCAGCGACAGCACCGGGCCGAAAATCTCTTCCTGAGCGATGGTCATCGCGTTGGTCACACCATCGAAAATCGCCGGTTGCACGTAGAGCCCGCCGGTTTCTTCGAGGCTGCGCTGGCCGCCGGCAATCAGCTCGGCGCCCTGCTCACGCCCGATGCTGATATAGCGCAGGACGTTGTCGAGCTGACGCTGATCGACCACGGCGCCGACGGTGGTCGCCGGATCGAGGGCATGCCCCGGTTGCCACGCTTGCATCGCCTCGACCAGCAATGGAATGAACTGCTCACGAATCGAACGCTCGACCAGCAATCGCGAACCAGCGGTGCAGACTTCGCCCTGGTTGAACGCGATGGCACTGGCCGCCGCCTGGGCGGCGGCGCGCAGGTCCGGCGCGTCGGCAAACACCACATTGGGGCTCTTGCCGCCGGCTTCGAGCCAGACGCGTTTCATGTTGCTCTGGCCGGCATAAATCATCAGTTGCTTGGCAATCGCCGTGGAGCCGGTAAAAGCCAGTACGTCGACATCCATGTGCAGCGCCAGCGCCTTGCCCACGGTGTGGCCGAAGCCCGGCAGCACGTTGAACACGCCTTTCGGGATGCCAGCGTCCAGCGCCAGTTGCGCGATGCGGATTGCCGTCAGCGGCGACTTTTCCGAAGGTTTCAAAATGAACGAGTTGCCCGCCGCCAATGCCGGAGCAAATTTCCAGCTGGCCATGATCAGCGGGAAATTCCACGGCACAATCGCCGCGACCACCCCGGATGGCTCGCGGGTAACGAGGCCGAGTTGATCGTGCGGCGTGGCGGCAACTTCGTCGTAGATCTTGTCGATGGCTTCGGCGCTCCAGCGGATCGCATTGGCGGTCGCCGGGATGTCGATGCTCATCGAATCGCTGATCGGTTTGCCCATGTCGAGGGTTTCCAGCAGCGCCAGTTCCTCCTGGTGTTGCAGGATCAGATCGGCGAAGCGAATCAGGATGCGCTTGCGCTCGGCAGGGGCTTTTTTCGCCCAGATGCCGGAGTTGAAGGATTGGCGTGCGGCTTCGACGGCGAGGTTGGCGTCGGCTTCATCGGTGCTGGCCACGGCGGCGAGGAAGCGGCCGTCGACCGGGCTCAGGCATTCGAAGGTGTCACCGCTGATAGCCGGGCGGTATTCACCGTTGATGAAGGCGCGGGATTCGATGGACAGAGACTGGAAGCGTTGTTCCCAGTCGTTGCGGGTTTTGGTCATTGTTTTGGGCTCGACAAAAGGATTGGGGAGGGGCGAACGCACGCCTAACGAAATCTGGTAACCCGATCCATGTGGGAGCGGGCTTGCTCGCGAAAGCGTCGTGGCAGACAACACACTGGTGAATGACACACCGCATTCGCGAGCAAGCCCGCTCCCACATTGGATCTATGTGAGCCTGTAATCAGACGGTATGCAGATACCAGTTGTACTCAAGGTCAGAGATCGAGTTCTCGAACTCGGCCAGCTCGCTCTCCTTGCACGCGACAAACACGTCGATGTACATCGGGTCGATGTAGCGCGCCATGACTTCGCTGTCGTCGAGTTCACGCAGGGCGTCGCGCAGGTTGTTCGGCAGACTCTGTTCGTTCTGCTCGTAGCTGTTGCCTTCGACCGGGGCGCCCGGTTCAATCTGATTGGTCAGGCCGTGGTGAATACCGGCCAACACTGAGGCCATCAGCAAATACGGGTTGGCGTCGGCACCGGCGACGCGGTGTTCGATGCGCACGGCGTCCGCCGAACCGGTCGGCACGCGCACGGCAACGGTGCGGTTGTCGATGCCCCAGCTCGGCGAATTCGGCACGTAGAATTGCGCGCCGAAGCGGCGGTACGAGTTGACGTTCGGGCAGAGGAAGGCCATTTGCGCCGGCAGGGTCTCCAGCACACCGCCGATGGCGTGTCGCAGCGCGGCGTTCTGCTCGGGATCCTCGCTGGCAAAGATGTTGTTGCCTTCTTTGTCCAGAATCGAAATGTGCACATGCAAACCGTTGCCCGCCTGACCCGGATACGGCTTGGCCATAAAGGTCGTGTCCATCTCGTGGTCGTAGGCGATGTTCTTCACCAGACGCTTGAGCAGGACGGCGTAATCGCAGGCCTTGATCGGGTCGGAAACGTGATGCAGGTTGACTTCGAACTGGGCCGGGGCGCTTTCCTTGACGATGGCGTCAGCCGGGATGCCCTGCTCTTTCGCGCCTTCGAGGATGTCTTGCAGGCAGTCGACGTATTCGTCGAGGTCGTCGATCAAGTAGACCTGCGTCGACACCGGGCGCTTGCCCGATACGGGCGAACGTGGCGACTGGGGACGACCATTAACGTTGTCCTGGTCGATCAGATAGAACTCGAGTTCGAACGCGGCGCAGATGGTCAGGCCGAGGTCGTCGAATTTGCGCACGACGTTGGCCAGCACTTCACGCGGATCGGCAAAGAACGGCTGACCTTCGATCTCGTGCATGGTCATCAGCAACTGTGCAGTCGGACGCTTTTGCCACGGCTCGATGCTCAGGGTGCCGGGGATCGGGTAGCAGATGCGGTCCGCGTCGCCGATGTCCAGGCCCAGGCCGGTGCTTTCCACCGTGGAGCCGTTGATGTCGAGCGCGAAAAGCGAGGCCGGCAGGTTGATGCCTTTCTCGTACACCTTATGAAGACTGGTGCGTTCGATGCGCTTGCCGCGCACCACACCGTTCATGTCCGCAATCAGAAGGTCGACGTACAAAACCTCAGGATATTTCTTAAGGAATGCGTTGGCTTCGTTGAGTTGAACGGTACGCAGAGGGACCGACATGATGCACCTATTTAGCTGTTAATTATTATGTTCACTGCCGTGTTGCGCAGCCAGTCAATCCGAAAGGCAAAGTGAAGTCAATAGCGAACAGCTGGCCCTTCAGCCTTTATTTTTCGGGCTTTTATTAACACTCGCGTGCCACATCGACCGCCAAACGCCGTAAAACCTGAGCGATTTGGCGGGCAGCGTTTAGAATTTTTTACAGGACAGTTGTTAATTAAAATAAACGCGGATAAGCTCCGGAAAAGCTCGTTCAAGTGGCAAACTTCGAGGTGAATAAAAATGGCATTCAAGCCATTGATCGGCGTTACTGCGTGCGTCAAACAGATTGGCCTGCACCCCTATCACATCAGCGGCGACAAGTACGTTCGCGCTGTCAGCGTTGCGGCTGATGGGTTGCCAGTGGTCATTCCATCCCTTGGCAACCTGACGGAAATCGACGACCTGCTCGGTCAGCTCGACGGCCTGTTGCTGACCGGTTCGCCTTCCAACGTGGAACCGTTCCACTATCAAGGCGCCGCCAGCGCCCCGGGCACGGATCACGATCCGGCGCGCGACGCCACCACCCTTCCTTTATTGCGTGCAGCCATCGCGGCGGGCGTTCCGGTGCTCGGCATCTGCCGTGGTTTCCAGGAGATGAACGTCGCCTTCGGCGGCAGCCTGCACCAGAAGGTGCACGAGTTGCCGGGCATGCTCGACCACCGCGAAGCCGACAGCCCCGACGTCGCCGTGCAATACGCACCGGCCCATGCGGTCAGCGTGCTCGCCGGCGGTGTGTTTGAAGCGCTGCAGTTGCCGGATGAATTTCAGGTCAACTCGATTCACAGCCAGGGCATCGACCGCCTCGCGCCCGGCCTGCGCGCCGAAGCCGTGGCGCCGGATGGTTTGATCGAGGCGATCTCGGTCGAGCACAGCCCGACCTTCGCCCTCGGCGTGCAATGGCACCCGGAATGGCAGGTGCTGGACAACCCCAACTACCTGAAGATTTTCCAGGCGTTCGGCGCCGCGTGCCGGCAACGGGCGGCGCGGCGCAGCCAGCGCTGACACCAACAACGAATACGTAACGATTGACTGCCCCCACAGCGGTCGGGCGTGCCTGCGCGCACCCGTCAGTTGTGAGCAACAACACCTGTAATAACAACAAGTACGACCCAGGCAGCCAGGACGGCGGCGCCGACCAAGCCCTCGCAGCGCACGTTCAGTCAGGCATGCGCAATCCCCTTGTAGGAGTGAGCCTGCTCGCGATGAGGCCATGTCAGTCGACATCTCTGTTGACTGGTCTATTGCTATCG
>NZ_JABWQS010000068.1:0-18463 GCF_014268545.1 Pseudomonas sp. SWRI81 | reverse complement strand
GCAGTTTGGCCGTCGGGGCGGGTCAGGCCGATCAGGCGGTGCTGGCAGTCGTAGCGGTATTCGGTGACGAGGGTCTGGCCGTGGCCCCTGCGTTCGCGGATCAGGTTGCCGAAGGCGTCGTAGTCGTAATGGCGATCGCCCTGCATCAGCAGGCGGTAGCCTTTGATCCTGGTCGGGCCGGGGCGATCCTGCATCAGCAGGTTGCCGGCCGGGTCGTGGGCGAAGGATTCGGGCAGTTCGTCGCGCGAGTGGCGCACGCGGATCAGCCGGTCAAGGGCGTCGTAGCCGTAGGTGCGCTGGCCGTGGCGGCTGTCGGCAATGTGCTCGAGGTTGCCGTTGGCGCTGTAGGCATAATCGCGGCGATACAGCGCCGCGTGCTGATGACCTACAGCGTGGGCGAGCAAGCGCCCCTGATCGTCGTAGGCATATTCGCTGAGCAGCAGGCCTTGCTGGCGTTGCTGCTCGCGCCCTGACCGATAAACATGCTGCGTCAGCGGCGTGCCGTTGAGGTCGATGGCTTTTAGGGCACCGCCCTTGGCGTAGTGATAGTCGAGCCGGCTGTTGTCCGGCAGGCGCATCCGCTTGAGCTGACCGCAGGCGTCGTAGGTATAGCGCAGGGTGCCCCAGCCCTGATGTTCGGTGATCAGCCGGTCCTGGCGGTCGTATTCGAAGGCCAGCGGGTGGTCCTGGCCGTCATCGACCGCGGTCAGTCGGCCGAGGCGGTCATATTGGTAGCTGACCTTGGTGCCGTCGGGCAGAGTCTTGACCTGCAAACGACCGGCACTGTCGCGCTCATAACGGGTGACCAGACTGAGCCCGTGCTCACCGAACTCGGTCTTTTCCAGCAAGTGACCGTTGCGGTCGTAGGCGTAGGCGGTGCGTCGGCCGTCGAAGCCGCTTTCCTCGCGGATCAGCCCGGTGGGCGTGTAATCCAGGCGGTACTTTTCGCCCGATTCGTTTTCGATCTCGGTGAGCAGCAGTTGCGCATGGTCGTAGCGGTACTGCACGCGAGTGCCGTCGGGGTTGATCCGCCGGGAAACCAGGTGCAGGTCGTCGTCGTATTCGTAGCGGGTGATGCGCCCCAGTTCATCGCGCTCGGCGGTGACCTGGCCGTAAGCGCCGTAGCTGTAGGCGCGACTGGCGCCCGTAGGAGAAGTCGTCAGGATCAGCCGGCCGGCGGCGTCCCACTGCTGACGGCTAGTGACGCCAAACTCATCCTGCGTCGTGGTCCGCCGTCCCAATGCGTCGTAGGAAAAGCGCCGGACGCCACCGTCAGGCAGGGTTTCCTCGATGAGCTGGCCGAGTTCATTCCACACCCAGCGATGGCGGCTGCTGTCCGGGTAACGCAGCGACAGCAACTGGCCGCGCAGGTTGTAGTAGTAATGGGTGACCTGACCGTCGGGATCGACCGCTTCGGTGACTGCGCCCTCGGCATTGCGCCGATAGATCCACACCGCCTCGCCACGGCAACGCTTGTAGAGAAAACCGTTGCGGTACTCGTAGGACGTTGGCGCATCGTCCGGCGGAATCAGCGCGATCAGCCGTCCGACCTCGTCGTAGCGGTATTCGGTGATCGCGCCCAGAGCATCCTGCTCGGCGATCAACCGGCCCTGATCGTCATAGGCCTTGAGCTGTTCACCACCATCGGCCGCGACCTGGCGCACCAGCCGCGCACGCTCGTCATGGACGTAGACCTCTTCGGTGCCGTCGACGTAATGCACGGTCACACTGGCGTCGTCATCGTTCCAGACGTAACGGGTGTTCATCTGCGAGAACGAGGCCCAGTGGCGCACGCAGCGTGCTGCTTTACCTTCGCGCTCCCACTCCCAGAAAAAACTCGCGCCGCCGGTCAGTTGCCGCTGCAGGATGACGTGGTGATCGTCGTAGTCGTAGCGCTCGCTGTCGCCGACCGCGTTGGTCGCGGCCAGCAGGCGTTGCCGGGCATCAAAGCGGTAGCTGACCAGCGTCTGCTCGGTCGTCCATTCGCCATTCTGAAAAATCTGGTAATCGACACCGAGCAATTGCGCCCGCTCATAGCGCAACAACAGCGAACGTCCGGCGCCGTTGTCCAGGCGCTGAATCCGGTCGGCGCGATCGCGCTGCACGGTCAGACGATTGCCGAACACATCGCTGATCGCTGTCAGCCGTCCGGCGCGAAAGTGGTAAAACCGCGGACTGTCGCCGGCCAAAGCCAGGATCAGCTCTTCCGGTTCATCGCCCAGAAAGATCGCCGCCCGCGACAGGCTGTTGTGGATCGCCGGGCGCGCAGCATTGGGTAAAGGAAACCGCGTGCGGCGGTTTTCGTGGTCGATCCAGACGACGCCGTCGCCATCGAAAGCCAGGCGATGGGCCAGCGAATGGCTCCAGCCAAACCCGAGGCCGATATCGATCTCCACCGCGCTGGAGCGGTACAAACGGGTGAACTCGAACGGCAGCACGCCATCCAGTACCGCGTCGGTGAGCGTCAGCAGCTCTTCGCCGGTGACCATCGACACCGGGCAGCCGTTGGTACAGGTCAGCGAGGAGCAATCGGCGCTGTCGCCGTTGGGGTTTTTCGCTTGGTCGGGAACGTCGTCGTGGGATTCATGACGCTCAAGCCGCGTCATGCCTTGCGATTTTTCCCGCGCAAGTGGCGCCGGATTCGGCACGCTCAACCTCACCGAATCCGCCTGCCGAATGTTCAACGGAATCGACGGCGTCGGCTTCAGCTCAACGTCACGCGCATGAAGCATCAACGGCTTCAACGCCACCGCATGCTGGTTGAAATCGGGTGTCGAGGTCAGTTCAGCCAAGCGCAACGCCGAAGCTGCCAGCCATTCCCGCGCCCGTGGCGACTTGATTTTCGCCAGCACCTTGCTGCTCAAGCGCATCGGCACGCCAACGCCAGCGGACATGCGCATCAGCACAAAACTGATCAGCAGTTCGACCCGCACCTCAGCCACCACTTCGGCCAGGTACTGTGGCGGCAGCATCTTCAGCCAACTTGTGAACGCGGCCAGATGAATGAACAGCAGCGGCTCGTCGCTGAGCATCAGCAAGACGCTGGCAATGGCCTCGCTGGAAGCGGCAAGCAGCGCCTCAAGCTCAACCTCGCTCAGGTATTCCAGGAGCTTTTCGCTGTTCGCCTGCAAGTCGGCGAGCAAGGCGAATAGCTGCTGGATGTCATCCCAAACGCCATTCAGGGCTTTTTCCAGTCCGCGCCAGTCGGCCTGTTGCAACTGCCCGTAACGGTCGAGAAAACCGGCGCTGGAAAACTCTGTCCATTGCGGCTGAAAGCCTATCCATTCGCTGCGCAGCCAGCCTTCCAGACTGCCAATGATCCCTTCATAAGAGGCATACAGGGCGCGCACATGGGCGGTGGACACATCGGGAAAGAAGGTGATGCGATAACGCTGGCCCCGCTGGCAATCGGTGACCTCCAGAATCCCGCTCGGGCCGATGGTGTGGCGCAACGGTTCGCCGAAGGTCAGCACGCCGTCGACGTCGCTCAGCACCGGTTCGAGGGTCACCGGGGTGTCGCCGATGGGCACAAAGCGCGCGGCGTCGAACAAATGCACCAGGGTCAGCGGGCCGCTGGCCGGGCACATGACCACCGATGAACTGATCGGCTGACGCGAGGTGATCGGCGCGCTCAACCGCACATCGTTACCGACCTTGAATACCTGCTCGATATCCAGCGCCGTTCCGGTCCAGAACTGCTCGGCCCAGGCCTCGTAGTTGTTCAGGCACAGGCGGAACTCGCTGATGAGGGTTTCGAAATCCGGCTGTTCGGGATTCAGCGCGGCCACCACCAGCAGGCCGATGCTGTTGTTCAGGGCCAGTAGTCGATCGGGTTGAAACATTTGCAGTCGCTCGCGCACGTGAAAAAACAGGAGCGCGGACTTTGCGGGGGAACAAACAGGAAAGAAGTCGGGTAAGTAGGCGATGTCTGTAGGACGGTTCGACACGCCTTGTGAGGCGATATATGGTTTGGCCTTGGCGCCCCAGAAACAGGGCGTTTATCCCAGTGAAAGGCCTCATGACAAAAGGATCAGACGCGATGTCCAACACAGCCGAGCGGGTCAACATCATCGACACTCAGGTGCTGTCCCACGACTGGTACCTGCTGAAAAAAATCACCTTCGATTACCGTCGCAACAATGGCGAGTGGCAACGCCAGACCCGTGAGGTGTACGACCGGGGTAACGGCGCGGCGATTCTGCTGTTCAACCGCCACAAGCGCACGGTGGTGCTGACGCGGCAGTTCCGTTTGCCGGTATTCGTCAATGGTCATGATGGTTTGCTGATCGAAGTGGCGGCAGGTTTACTGGAGGGCGCCGCGCCGGAACAACGGATTCGGGATGAAGCCGAGGAGGAAACCGGCTATCGCGTGCATGACGTGAAAAAGGTTTTCGAGGCGTATATGAGCCCCGGTTCGGTGACCGAGAAACTGCATTTCTTCGTTGCCGAATACGACGCGGCTTCCAGGGTCGGCGAGGGCGGTGGCCTGGAAGAAGAAACCGAAGAGCTGGAAGTGCTGGAATGGGGATTTGACGAGGCGCTGGCGGCGTTTAAGCGTGGCGAGATCTGCGATGCCAAGACCATCATGTTGTTGCAATACGCGGCGATGACTGACCTCTTTGCCCTATAAATCAAAAAATCGCAGCCTTCGTCAGCGCCTACAAAAAACCAGGTTAGGAGCTGCCAAAGCCTGCGATCTGTTGATCTGTCGTGGTGGCTAAAACAAATCGCCTGTTTTGCCCACCGCTGACCATTGGCCACCCTCCAGGGTCAGCAAACGCTCTTTGGCTTCAAGCCCGCCGGCAAACCCGGTGAGTTTTCCCGAGGCGCCGATCACTCGATGGCACGGCGCTACGATGGAAATCGGGTTGCGCCCGTTCGCGGCGCCAACCGCCCGCACCGCGGTCGGATTGCCGATCTGCTCCGCGATCTGGCGGTACGTGCGCGTTTGCCCAAAGGGGATGGTCAGCAATGCCGCCCAGACTTTTTTCTGAAACGCCGTGCCGGCGAAATCCAGCTCCAGATCGAAGCAATTGCGGGTACCGGCAAAATATTCTTCAAGCTGCCGGGCGGTTTTCATCAGGATCGGATTGTCCGGCGCTTCGTCCATCGGTCCGAGACGCACCCGGTTCGGTTTGTCGTTTTCCCAGAGGATGGCCGCCAGTCGCGAGCCGTTCGCGACCAGCTTCAGCGCGCCGACGGGCGAGGGCAGGGTGATGAACGTGTAAGGCATGGCGAAAGGCTCCGGATCGGCGCGGTAGCAGCGCTCAGCATACTGCCTGATCGGCGGGCGCAAAACCCAAAGCCGGCCATACTGCTTGTTGCTCTTCAAGCGTTGCCCGTTGTTTCGCACAGTCCCGAAAAACAAAAAAGAGATCGACTCATGAAGTACGAACCCTTGGCCAGAACGCTGATCGCGACCTCACTGGCCCTCAGCTGTCTGATGACTCACGCCGCTTCGGTGGCGCCGGTTGCCGGCGAAAACGGCATGGTCGTCACCGCGCAACATCTGGCGACCCATGTCGGCGTCGACGTATTGAAAAGCGGCGGTAACGCCGTGGACGCAGCGGTCGCGGTGGGTTACGCGCTGGCGGTGGTTTATCCCGCTGCGGGCAACCTTGGCGGTGGCGGCTTCATGACCCTTCAACTGGCGGACGGGCGCAAAACGTTCCTCGATTTCCGTGAAAAAGCGCCGCTGGCCGCCACCGCCGACATGTACCTGGACAAGGCCGGCAACGTCATTCCGGAGCTGAGTACCCGCGGCCACCTCGCGGTTGGCGTGCCGGGTACCGTTTCCGGCATGGAGCTGGCACTGAGCAAGTACGGTACCAAACCGCGCAAGGAAATGATCGCGCCGGCGATCAAACTGGCCGAGGACGGTTTTGTGTTGGAGCAGGGCGACGTCGAACTGTTGGAGTACGCCACCGACGTGTTCAAAAAGGACATGCGCGACTCCGGTTCGATTTTTCTCAGCCAGGGCGAGCCGATGCAGGTCGGACAAACACTGGTGCAGAAGGACCTGGCGAAAACCCTGCGGACGATTTCCGACAAAGGCGCCGACGGTTTCTATAAAGGCTGGGTCGCCGACGCCATCGTCACTTCCAGTCAGGCCAACAAGGGCATCATCACTCAAGCCGATCTCGATAAATACAAGACCCGTGAGCTGGCCCCGGTGGAGTGCGATTACCGCGGCTACCACGTGGTCTCGGCGCCGCCGCCCAGCTCCGGCGGGGTGGTGATCTGCCAGATCATGAACATCCTTGAAGGCTATCCCATGAAAGAGCTGGGCTTTCACTCCGCCCAGGGCATGCACTATCAGATCGAAGCCATGCGCCACGCTTACGTGGATCGCAACAGCTACCTCGGCGACCCGGATTTCGTAAAGAATCCGATCGAACATCTGCTGGACAAGCAGTACGCAACCCAGTTGCGTAACGCCATCCAGCCACAGAAGGCCGGTGTTTCGGCTGAGCTGAAACCCGGGGTCGCGCCTCATGAAGGCAGCAACACCACTCACTATTCGATCGTCGACAAATGGGGCAATGCGGTGTCGGTCACCTACACCCTCAACGACTGGTTCGGCGCGGGCGTGATGGCGAGCAAGACCGGGGTAATCCTCAATGACGAGATGGACGACTTCACGTCCAAGGTCGGCGTACCGAACATGTACGGTCTGGTGCAGGGCGAAGCCAACGCCATCGCGCCGGGCAAGGCACCGCTGTCGTCGATGAGTCCGACCATCGTCACCAAGGACGGCAAAGTGGTGATGGTGGTTGGCACCCCGGGCGGCAGCCGGATTATCACCGCAACCTTGCTGACCATGCTCAACGTCATCGATTACGGCATGGGCCTGCAGGAAGCGGTTGATGCGCCGCGCTTCCATCAACAATGGATGCCGGAAGAAACCAACCTCGAAGATTTCGCCGCCAGTCCCGATACCAGGAAGCTGCTCGAAAGCTGGGGCCACAAGTTTGCCGGCCCGCAGGATGCCAACCACATCGCTGCGATTCTGGTCGGCGCGCCGTCGCTGGGCGGCAAACCGGTTGGCAAGAATCGCTTCTACGGCGCCAACGATCCACGGCGTAATACCGGCTTGTCATTGGGTTATTGAGCGGAGTAAAAAGGGGCGGGCGCAAGTCCGCCCCATTCTCAAGGACTGATCAAGGAAGGCTCGACATGACCACCGCATTACTGATCATCGACGTCCAGCAGGCGCTGTGCTCGGGTGAATATCAGTGTTTTGAAATCGACCGCGTGATCGCCACGATCAATGATTTGAGCCAACGCGCGCGGAAGGCAGGCGTTCCGGTGGTGTTGATTCAACATGAAGAAAAAGACGGCCCGTTCGTTCGCGGTGCGGATGGCTGGCAGCTCGCCAAAGATCTGCAGACTACCGCGAAGGACCTGCGCGTAGGCAAAACCACCGGTGACTCGTTCTACCAGACCGACCTCGGCAAGCTGCTACCCGTCGAAGACTTCGAGCGCCTGGTGATCTGCGGTCTGCAAACCGATTACTGCGTCAACGCCACCGTTCGCAGCGCACATGAGCTGGGCTACGACGTCGTCGTCGCGCAAGACGCGCATTCGACGGTCGATAACGGCACCATGACTGCCGAGGACATCATTGCCCAACACAACAAGGATTTCGCGGCACTCACCAGCGCCGTGGCACGCACCGATGTTAAACCGGCTGCAAAAATAACTTTCTGAGCGTACGCGAAACTTGTAGGAGTGAGCCTGCTCGCGATGAGGCCATCAGCCGCACCCTCTTCGTTGACTGGCCTGACGCCTTCGCGAGCAAGCTCGCTCCCACAGGGACCGGCGGCGTCAATTCTCTTGTGTCTGCCGCAAATCAAAGGTGGGAGTGAGCTTGCTCACGAAGCGGTCGCTACATTCAACACGGAGGCTGCAGCAACCGCTCGATCTGCGCCAGTTCCCATGTGCTGAGCAGGCTCACCGGGTCGGTGCCATAACGCTGCCAGGTGTGCAGCGACGCTTCGTCCCCGGCGCAGTTGCGCGCGTATTCACAGTGATGCAAGCGGCCCTCGGCAAAATCCAATACCAGGTGCCAGCCTTCGATATCGACCGCGATCAATCCAGACTCGGGGATCACCTGGCAGATTTCCAGCGCAAGCACACCCAGCGCCGCCTCGCGCAGGCGCTGACAGACTTCACGGGCCGACAGAAACGCAGACATGCTCGGATCCATTGAGTGAATAAGGACGGCAGCATAAAGCCCGTGCCAACCCGTGTCAGCGTTTCACTGGCCCGAGGCCGAACAATTCCGTAACATTCGCCTCCCTCTTTTTTGCGAACATCCGCGGCCGCGCCCGGCGGCCGCGCACATCAGGTAAGCCATGAAACCGATTCGTCTGCGCGCCGATGTCCTGGCCGGACTCACCACCTCGTTTGCCCTGTTGCCCGAATGCATTGCATTTGCGCTGGTGGCGCACCTCAATCCGCTGATGGGCCTGTATGGCGCTTTCATCATTTGTACGCTCACCGCACTGTTTGGCGGCCGGCCGGGGATGGTCTCCGGAGCGGCCGGTTCGATGGCGGTGGTGATCGTCGCGCTGGTGGTGCAGCACGGGGTGCAATATCTGCTGGCGACGGTGTTGCTGGGCGGTCTGATCATGGTGGCGTTCGGGCTGCTGCGCTTGGGCAAACTGGTGCGCATGGTGCCGCACCCGGTGATGCTCGGCTTCGTCAACGGCCTGGCGATCATTATTGCCCTGGCGCAACTGGAACACTTCAAAAGCGGCGAACACTGGCTCAGCGGCACGCCGTTGTACCTGATGACCGGGCTGGTGCTGCTGACCATGGCCATCGTCTATGTGCTGCCGCGCCTGACCCGCGCGGTGCCGCCGGCACTGGTGGCGATCCTTGGCGTCGGCCTGCTGGTCTATCTGTTCGGCCTGCCGACCCGCACCCTCGGCGACATGGCGCACATTGCCGGTGGCTTGCCGACCTTCGCTTTGCCGGACATCCCGTGGAACCTTGAAACCCTGCGCATCATCGCGCCGTACGCGATTCTGATGGCGCTGGTCGGCCTGCTGGAAACCCTGCTGACCCTCAACCTCACCGATGAAATCACCGAAACCCGTGGCTACCCGGATCGTGAATGCGTGGCGCTGGGCGCGGCGAACATGGTCTCGGGTGCGTTCGGCGGCATGGGCGGTTGCGCGATGATCGGCCAGACCGTGATCAACCTCAGTTCCGGTGGCCGCGGGCGTTTGTCCGGCGTGGTGGCGGGGGTGCTGATTCTGCTGTTTATCCTGTTTCTGTCACCGCTGATCGAGCGTATTCCGCTGGCGGCGCTGGTGGGGGTGATGTTCGTGGTCTCGCAGCAAACCTTCGCCTGGGCTTCGCTGCGGGTGATCAACAAGGTGCCGCTCAACGATGTGCTGGTGATTGTCGCTGTGACCACAATCACGGTGTTCACCGATCTGGCCACGGCGGTGCTGTGCGGGATCATCATCGCCGCGCTCAATTTCGCTTGGCAGCAGGCGCGCGAGCTGTATGCCGATGAACATCTGGAAGCCGACGGCAGCAAGCTCTACCGCCTGCACGGCACGCTGTTCTTCGCCTCGACCACACCGTTTCTCAACCGGTTCGATCCGGCCAACGATCCGGACCGAGTTACCCTCGATTGCCGACACTTGAGTTTTGTCGATTACTCGGCGATTGCCGCGCTGAAAACCCTGCGTGAGCGCTACGCCAAGGCCGGCAAGCACTTACAGGTGTTTCATCTGTCGGAGCGTTGCAAGAAGTTACTCAAGCGCGCTGGCGTCGACCACGACTGACGGCGCGGCGGCCGCTTCCTTGAGCCAGGTCTTGCCGAGAATCCGCGAGACCTGTTCGGCGGAATAGGGCTTGGCGAGAAACTCGAAACCTTCATAACCGCTGCGTGCCAGTTCTTCGCTGTAGCCGGACGTCAAAATCACCGGCAGATCGGGGCGGCGCTGGCGCAGTTCGCGGGCCAGGGCGACGCCAGTGATGCCGGGCATGACCACATCGGAAAACACCGCGTCGAACGCCATGGCATCGGCCCCGGCCAGGCGCAAGGCCTCTTCGGCGTTGGTCGCCCAAGCCGTTTCATAACCCAGGTCCTGAAGAATCTGATTGGCAAACCGGCCGACGTCCAGGTTGTCCTCGACCACCAGCACCCGCCGCTGAACAGGCGCTGGATGGGGCAGGTCGTCATCCGCCGCCTCGTCCGCTTCCCGTTCCACCGCCAGCACTTCCGGCAGGTACAAAGTGAATTCGGTGCCTTGACCGATCACGCTGGACACGTCGACGTTGCCGCCTGATTGCTTGGCGAACCCGAAGACCTGCGACAGTCCCAGCCCCGTGCCTTTGCCGACATCCTTGGTGGTGAAAAACGGTTCGAAAATATGTTCGAGGGTTTTCGGGTCGATGCCGCCACCGGTATCCGCCAGGGCAATCGACACGAACGGGCTGTCGGCGCCGGCATGGCCGCGAATCGGTGGCAGCGGTTTGTGGCACTCAAGACGCAGTTTGAGCAGGCCTTGCCCCTGCATTGCGTCGCGGGCGTTGAGGGCAATATTGATCAGCGCTGTTTCGAACTGGCTCAAATCGACGCGGATATAGCAGGGATGATCAGGCCGCTCGACGCAGACATGAATTTGCGCACCGGTGACCGATTCAAGCATTTCGCCAATGTTCGCCAGGCGCTCGCAGGCATCCACGACTTGTGGATTGAGCGGCTGGCGTCGGGCGAAGGCGAGTAGCTGGCTGGTCAGCTTGGACGCGCGCTCGACCGTATCGGAAACCGCGCGCATATAGCGCTGCCGGCGTTCTTCGGACAGGTTGGGCTGGCGCAGGAAATCTACCGAGGAGCGAATGATCGTTAACAGGTTGTTGAAGTCATGCGCCACACCGCCGGTCAGCTGGCCGATGGCTTCGAGTTTTTGCGACTGGCGCAACGCCGACTCCGCGTGGGCCAGGCGCAAGCTGCGCTCTTCGACCCGTTGCTCCAGTGTGGCATTGAGTTCGGCCAGCGCCAGCAGGCCTTCGCGCACGTTGGCATCAGCGCGCACACGTTCGATGTGCGCCCAGCAACGCTCGGTCACTTCGCTCAACAGCGCCTGCTCGAAGCTCGACCAGACCCGCGGTACTTTGTCGTGGATCGCCATCAACGCGGTCAGGCGACCTTGTTTGATCAACGGCACACAAATGGTCGCGGCGATGCCGATAGTCTGGAACGCCGCCGCTTCTTCAGGGGGCAATTCGCTGCGGTTGTCATGAATGACCAGCGGTTCACCGGCGCGCAACAGGCTGAGGGCTTTCTCGCCAAAATCTCGCAATCGATAGTGGCCGACGATGCTTGGCGAGCCCGGCGCCGCGCAGTCGCCGCGGATGGTGAAGCCATCTTCATCGGCGTCCATATCGGCGTAGGCACAGTTGGATAGACGGAGGTGCTCGACCATCAGCCGCGTGCTGGCGGCAAGAATGGCTTGCGCGTCAGTGGCGTTGGTCACGGCGTTGCCGATCGCATCGAGCACGGCCAGACGCTGATTGAGAAACACCGTCTGGGTGGTTTCGGTGACGGTGTCGATCATGCCGACCACCTTGCCGAAGGGGTCACGAACCGGGCTGTAGCAAAAGGTGAAATACGCCTGCTCCGGGCCGCTGCCGCGTTCGATCATCAGGGCGAAGTTTTCAATGTAGGTGGCCTGGCCGGCGAACGCCGCGTCGGCAATCGGACTGATTTCGCTCCAGGCTTCTTTCCAGATATCGCTGAACGGGCGGCCAAGCGCGTGAGGCTTGTTGCCGAGAATCGGCACGAAGGCGTCGTTGAACAGGGTGATCAGTTCCGGGCCCCAGACGATGGCCTGGGGAAAGTGCGAGGCAAGGCTGAGCGAGACAGTGGTTTTGAGGACATCGGGCCAGTGTTCCAACGGGCCGAGGGGCGTATTCGCCCAGTCGTGTCGCCGAATCTGCTCGGCCATCTTGCCGTTGTCTTGCAACCAGTCGGTCATGGGATCGGTGTCTTTCGTAACGTCTGCATGTGAACAAAGACCGTGGCCGGTGCTGTTTGGTTTCAGCACCACGGACACTTCCTTGCAGCACGCCTTGTTCGGGTTCATGCGCATCATGGCATGGGTGCTGGCGGGAGAAAAAGCCAAGGGTGAAGGGGAAATTCCTTCACCCCTGGTTTTTTTCAGTGTTGATCAGGCGTCGATGGGCGGAAAATCAATGTCGGTCAGCGCAGTGTTGTTCAGGTAGTTGGTCAGCGTCTGCACCGCCACCAAAGCAATCACTTCGATGATCTTGCGGTCATCAATACCGGCGGCACGGGCGGCAGCGATCTGCGCATCGCTCAAGTGGCCGCGGCTGTGCGTCAGCTGTTGCGCGAGCGCGGCGTAGGCATTCAGTTCTCCCTGACGCGCCGCGGCGATGTCTTGCGCCGACAGCCCGGCCTTGCCGGCAAACAGGGTGTGCGCGGCCAGGCAGTAATCGCAACCATTGACTTGCGAAGTGGCCAGATACACCGCTTCTTTTTCCTGGGCGCTGAGCGAGGACTTGCCCAGCAACGCCGAGGCTTGCAGGTAAGTGTCGAGGGCGACCGGCGCGTGGGCGAGGGTGGCGAACACATTCGGCAGAAAGCCGATTTTTTTCTTCACGCCTTCGAGCACAGGGCGGGTGGCGTCGGTGGCGGTTTCGAGGTTGATAGCGGTGATGCGGCTCATGGTGATTCTCCGAAACTCCGGGGCGAAGTGCGCCGTGCATGGAGAGGATGTTAGGGATCGCTGGTAGCGCCTTGGCGGCAAATCGTCGAGGATATGCGGCAGATCGTCCAGATATGCACAGTGGAGTTGCCTATGGATCGCCTTTCGACCTTGCTCCGCCATTTCGGCGTGCATGCCGGCACCTTTCACAGCGGTGCGTTTTGCGGCATCAGTGTGCACGAAGGCGAATCGGTCGGGCATGTGCATGTGCTGCAAGCCGGGACGTTGCTGCTCAAGCCGGGCAACGAGCGCGAAATCCGCCTGGACGAGCCTTCGCTGATATTCTTTCCCCGGCCGTTTACCCATCGCATGTTCGCCGACGAAGCCATGGCCACTCAGGTGGTCTGCGCGACGCTGACGTTTGATGGCGGTTCGGGCAATGCGCTGGCGGCGGCGCTGCCGGATTACCTGGTGTTGAAACTCACGCAGATTCCCGAACTGGGCAGCACCCTCCAATGGCTGTTCAACGAAGCGTTCGAAGACCATTGCGGGCGGGTGGCGGTGATGGATCGATTGTTCGAACTGTTGGTGATTCTGCTGCTGCGCCATCTCATCGGCAGCCGTGACCAGCCAGCGGGAATGATGGCAGGTCTGGCCGATCCACGCGTGTCGCGTGCCTTGAACCTGATCCACGACGAACCGGCAAAACCGTGGAGCGTGGCCGATCTGGCGAGCGCTGCGAATTTGTCCCGGGCCGGGTTTGCCGAATACTTTCGCCGGATCGTCGGGCAGACCCCGGCGGACTATCTGCTGAGCTGGCGGGTCAGCCTCGCGCAGAAACGTCTGCGCGAAGGCACACCGATTGCGCTGATTGCCGCTGAAGTCGGCTATGAAAGTCCGTCAGCGCTGGCCCGGGCGTTTCGCCGCAAAACCGGGGTCAGTCCCCGGCAGTGGCAGGCCGAAGCTGAACGCTAGCGGGCAAACTTTTTCGCCCCGGCCACGCACAGAATCACCCCCAGCGTCACGGCAAGCATGCCCGGGCTGACTGACTCATGCAGCAGCGTCGCCGCCAGCGCCAAACCGAAAAACGGTTGCAACAGCTGCAACTGTCCGACCGCCGCGATGCCGCCCTGGGCCAGGCCGCGATACCAGAACACAAAACCGATCAGCATGCTGAACAGCGACACGTAGGCCAGACATACCCACGCCGAGATGCTGATCTGGCCGAACGAGGCGGGTGCCAGCCACAGACTCGACAGTGCCATGAGCGGCAGCGCCAGCACCAAGGCCCAGCAGATCACCTGCCAGCCGCCGAGGGTTCGCGACAGTTTCGCGCCCTCGGCATACCCCAGCCCACAGGTCAGAATCGCGGCAAGCATCAGCAGGTCGCCGGTCGGCTGCGCGCTCACGCCTTGTGCCAGCGCGAAGCCGACCACCAGTGCGCTGCCCAAAAGAGAGAACATCCAGAACACCGGACGCGGACGTTCGCCGCCCCGCAACACGGCGAAAATCGCCGTGGCCAGCGGCAGCAATCCGACAAACACAATCGAATGCGCCGACGTGACGTGTTGCAGCGCCAGTGCTGTCAGCAACGGAAAGCCGAGTACGACGCCCATCGCCACAATGAACAACGACAGCCACTGATCAGGCGCCGGTCGCCGTTCGCGCAACAGCCACAACAGCGCCACGGCCACTGCGCCAGCAATGGCGGCGCGCAGGACGGTGAGAAACACCGGATCGAATTCCAGCACCGCCAGCCGTGTGGCCGGCAGTGAGCCGCTGAAAATCAGCACGCCGATAAAGCCGTTGATCCAGCCACGGCTTTTTTCCAGCGCCGGGTGGCTCGGGTTCGACAATCGTTCCATTCGGTTCGCACTCTAAGGTGGGTTGCATTGCCGCTATCCTGGGCCTGAGAATCAGCACAATCAAAAAATTGTCATGGATACGCCTCGCTATGCGCCGTTCTCGCTACAAGGCTCTGGTTGACCGCTTTGCCGCCGACATTCGTGGCGGTCGCCTGGCGCCCGGCACGCGGCTGCCGACCCATCGGCAACTGGCCTCTGAAGAGGGTCTGGCCTTGGTTACGGCTTCGCGCGTGTACGCCGAGCTTGAGGCCATGGGGCTGGTCAGCGGTGAGACCGGGCGCGGCACGTTTGTCCGCGAAACCTCGCTGGCGCCGGGGCAGGGTATTGATCAGAAAGACGTGGCGGTCGGAATGATTGATCTCAATTTCAACTACCCATCGTTACCCGGGCAGGCCGAGCTGTTACGCAGCGCGTTGCGCCAATTGGCCTTGTCCGGGGATCTCGAAGCGCTGTTGCGCTATCAGCCCCATGCCGGACGCACGCACGAGCGCGCCTCGGTGGCGCGTCATTTGTTGGCCGGCGGCGTAACGGTGGAGGCCGGGCAAATATTAATCGTCAATGGCGCCCAACAGGGGCTGGCCGTGGCGCTGATGGCCCTGCTCAAACCCGGCGATGTGATTGCTGCGGATGCGCTGACCTATTCCGGGTTCAAGGTCCTCGCCGAAGCGTTGCACCTGGAAGTGGTTGCGATTCCGGCGGCTGCGCACGGCCCGGACCTGCAAGCGCTGGAGGAACTGTGTCGCAGCCGTGCGGTGCGCGCGGTATATAGCATGCCGACGCTGCACAATCCGTTGGGCTGGGTGATGCCTTTGGCACAGCGCGAGCAATTGGTGGCGATCGCCCGCCGGCATGATCTGACGATCATCGAAGACGCGGCCTACGCTTTCCTGGTGCAAGAACCGCCGCGCGCGTTGATCGATCTGGCGGCGGAGCGCACGGTCTACGTCAGCGGCCTGTCGAAAAGCATCGCCACCGGCCTGCGGGTCGGCTTCATTGCAGCGCCCATGGACAAAGTGCCGGCGTTGGAGCGCATCATTCGCGCCACGACCTGGAACACGCCTGGAGTAATGACTGCGCTGGCCTGCGGCTGGCTCGACGACGGCACCGTCACGGCACTCGAAGAGCAGAAACGCCACGATGCCAAGGCTCGCCAGGCGTTGGCCGCCGAGGTGCTCAAAGGGTTGCCGTACATTGCCCACCCGGCGTCGTACTTCTTGTGGCTGCCACTGCCGGAAGACGTGCGCGCCGATCACATCGTTGTCGAGTTGATGCAGCAACAGATTTCGGTGACCAGCGCCGAGCCGTTTTCAGTCTCGTCCCATGTCCCGCATGCGATTCGTCTGGCGCTGGGGTCGGTGGACATGGCGGTGTTGCGCGAGGCGTTGACCACCGTCAGACGGATTATCGGCGCTTACCTGTAAACTGCACCGACGTCACAAACAGTCTGGAACGATCGATGAAAAACACTGCATTACTGGCGCTGGCCCTGATCTTCAGCGCCAGCGCTCATGCCGCAGGCGATCCCGAGGCCGGCGCGAAAATCTTTCCACGCCTGTGCGGCGGCTGCCATCAGGTCGGCGAATCCGCGCGCCCTGGATTCGGTCCGCAGCTCAATGGCATCTTCGGCCGCGTTGCCGGGACGTCGGCGAACTACGTCTACTCCGATGCGATGAAAAACTCGGGCATCACTTGGAACCACGAGACGTTGAAGGCGTATCTCGAAGACCCGAAGGGCGTGGTTCCGGGCACGCGCATGATTTTTTGGGGGCTGAGCGATGAGGAGAAACTCAACAACCTGTTGGCGTATCTTCAGACGTTCCAAACAACCGCTCCATGAACCCGGCTCAAGTACTGAACCGTCCGGCGGTGTGGCGTAATGTTGATCACGCCACCTGATTACGCCCTGCAGCCTTGGCCTGATACAACTGCTGATCGACCCGTTTGATCAATGCCGTGTGGGTGTTATCCGCCGGGTCCGCCAGGCCCAGACCGATGCTTACCGTGACCTGCCCGACGCCGGGAAACTGCGCTTGGGCAACTGCCGCACGAATTTTCTCGGCGACCACCTCTGGGGTGTCGGGCTGAGCGATTTCCGGCAACAGCACGGCAAACTCTTCGCCACCGTATCGCGCAACGAAATCGGTCGTGCGCACGCTGCTCTGAATCAATTGCGCCAACTGTTGCAGCACCTCGTCACCGATGGCATGGCCGTAAGTGTCATTGATGCGTTTGAAGTGGTCGGCGTCGATCAGCAACAGGGCGAAGGGGCGCCCCGTTCGCCGCGAGAGCAGCACGTACTCGCTGATTTTTTCGTCGAAGCGGCGGCGGTTGTATACGCCGGTCAAACCGTCGTGGGTCGCCAGGCTCAGCAGTTCGGCGTTGGCCTGGGTCAGCGCCGCGGTGCGTTGCGCCACGGTGGCTTCCAGTGAGGCATTGGCCTCTTGCAACTCGCGTTCCTTGCCAAGCAGCGATTGGGTCATGGCATCGATGGACTGGCCCAACTGGGCGATTTCCCGCACCGGATGCTGGAGCTGGAAACGTGCACCGGTCTGGTTGTTCTGCACCTGTTTGGCCGCGCGCGCGAGTTGCTCGATCGGTCGACTCAGGTGCAGCGCCAGGTAATAAGCCACCAGAGCAAAAACCACCGCGGCAGACACGCCCAGCAGCAACAGCTCATACAGCAGCAGCCGCGCCGGTTGCAGGGCCGTCTCCAATGGCTGGCGGATGGCGATCGACCACGACAACGCGGTACCCGACGGCGTCGGCACAGTGACCATACTGGTCAGGTAGCCATGCCCCGCCGACCAGCCCGGCGCCGCCGCATCGTTGACCGCCAGTTGCTGGCCCATCAGCGCTTCGGGGTACAGCACCTTGCCGTCGTGGTCGATGATCAGTGCCTGGATATCCGGCGCCGAGTTTTTATGAGAGAACGCCGCCGATTCGACAATTCGGGTTACCCAGCTCCAGTGCGCGTGTGCGCCCAGCACACCGATGATCTGCCCTGCGCCGTTATGGATCGGCGCGGCGAAATCGATGAAGCGCAGCGGTTCGCCATTGGGCAGACCCGGCAGCAATTTGGCCAGCAGCACGGCTTCGTGGGGATCGCCGGTGTATTGCCGGCGCAACCCGACCTGGAACCATGGACGTTGCTGGACCGACTGTCCGACCAGCAAATCGTTGACCGCTTGATGCACCTTGCCGTCGGCATCAGCCACACCCATCCAGGCATATTCGGTGCGCGCCTGCGAGCGCAGTTGCATCGACTCGAGAATTTCCGGGTTGTCCAGGTCGCCACGTTCCAGATGCGGTGCGCGGCTGAGCAGGTAAACCTCCAACTGGCGTTCGCGCAGTTGTTCGCCCAATAACGTCGCCGCCGCCCGCGCGGTGTTCAGCAGCGCATTGCCGCTGGCCTGTTTCATTTGTTCGGTGGCGATATGACCGACATAAAAGCCCACGCTCAACAGCGTCAGCAGGGATAAACCGGCGAACCATAGGGTGAGATGGCTGCGCAGACTGGCTTTGAACATGGCGGGCGGGGTCTGTTTTTATAAAAGTGGCGCCATGGTATGCGACATCGACGACAGGCCACCAGCGAACGGGTTCATAGAAACGACACTGGAATAAAAAAGCCCGGCTGATCAGGCCGGGCTTTTTCATGGGTGCTGCGGTCGAGCGTTTGCTTCAGGCAACGCGGCGTTCGATCAGACGATCGGAGCCACCTTCGGCAACGCGGCGTTCGATCAGACGATCGGAGCCACCTTCGGCAACGCGGCGTTCGATCAGGCGATCAGAGCCACCTTCGGCAACGCGGCGTTCGATCAGACGATCGGAGCCACCTTCGGCAACGCGGCGTTCGATCAGACGATCAGAGCCACCTTCGGCAACGCGGCGTTCGATCAGACGATC
>NZ_JABWQS010000067.1:0-19500 GCF_014268545.1 Pseudomonas sp. SWRI81 | reverse complement strand
GATAAACCGCTATCGCGAGCAGGCTCACTCCTACAGGGGGGATTTGCGGTGTGTCAGGTAGAGAAGGGGGTTACTCGGTACTGCCCAGCCCTTGCCAGTGCTTGAGGCCGATAAAGATGAAGCGCAGTTGTTGGGTAATCTTTGCCTGGGGCGTCAGGTGCTCCGGCAGGGCGGCGGCGGGTGGGTCGATGATGTCCGGCAGGGTGGCGAACACCGATTTGACGATCAGGTCGGCCACCACACCCAGACCGGCAGGGTCCAGGTGCTGGAGCTTGGGCATCAGGGTGAGGTCGGCGGCCAGGTCGGCACTGATGTTTTCGCGCAAGCGCCCGATGGCCTGGCGCACCGGCAGCGAGCCGCCGTACTGCTCACGCGCCAGAAACAGAAATTGCGAGCGGTTGGCGCTGACCACATCAAGAAAAATCCGCACCGAGGCATCGATGATGCCGCCCATGACAAATTCGTTGTGGCGCACCAGGCGGATGGTTTCGCGGAAGGTCTGGCCGACTTCGCTGACCAGCACCAGGCCAAGTTCGTCCATGTCGGCGAAATGGCGGTAAAAACCGGTGGGCACGATCCCGGCGGTTTTGCTCACTTCGCGCAGGCTCAGGCTGCCGAATCCTCGGCCGCTTTCCATCAGGTGGCGGGCAGCGTCCATCAGGGCGTTGCGGGTCTGTTGTTTCTGTTCGGCGCGGGGCAGCATCGCAGGGTGTTCTTCGACATGACAAGCGCCGCACTCTAGCAAATCGGCTTTATCGGCGTCGAACGGGAGAAGGTGGCGCGCAGGATTTTACGGGGTTTGAAAAGTCAAAAGCCCAATCCGGTGATTGGGCTTTTTTGCCAGGCCGCCATGGGCTTAGCTCAATTGGCTGTTGCGTTCGATCACACGGTCACCACCGCCTTCGGCGAGTGCTTGACCTAGTGGGGTTTTATCGAAGCCGTCATCCGCCAGGGTCTGGCCTTGTGGAGTGCGGTCGCTGCCGTCGGATGCCAGGGTCTGGCCTTGAGGAGTACGGTCGCTGCCATCGGATGCGAGGGTCTGACCTTGTGGCGTGCGATCGGAACCGTCTTGAACCAGGCCTTTTTCTTCCAGACGATCACGACCGCCTTCAGCCAGGGTCTGACCTTGTGGGGTACGGTCAGAGCCGTCCGCAGCAACGGTCTGGCTGAACACCGAGTGGCTGGTTTTCACTTGTGGGGTCGCCTGATCGGCAGCCGGCAGGGCAAAAGCGGTACTGGCTAACATCGACAGGGTAAGGCTGAGCAGTAATTGGCGTTTCATGATGGGTTGCTCCTTGGGAGGGCGATAAAGTGGGTACGGAGGCAATGCTACTCTCGATAAGTCGATATAAAAGTTCATAAACGCAATGGTAATAATCAACAGAATTGATTGTTCTGCGGGGAGGCTCTAGATCGGGCCTTTGCGGGCGACGGTTGTGCACCGTCGTGGGTATTTTCGACTCACTCGCGCCTCGCAAATGTGCGGGTTGCGGTAACACACCTAGACCGATCGGTCAGATTTGCCGCGCTGTTTATGGCTTAAACTGCCTTTGGATAAAACCTGCGGGCCTTTCGCCAGTCACAGACTGCATAAGGGCCGCTTCGGTCTGCCGTTTTAGCTGTGCGTCGGGGTTGGCGTGCGGTCGTGATCAGGAGCTTTGTGCATGACGCGCACTGGAAAAATCTTCAGCTGGACCTTCGCCATTTTCGCGCTGCTGCTGGCAGCGCTGATTCTGATCATCGTGTTTTTCGACTGGAACCGGATCAAACCGACCATCAACGCCAAAGTGTCGGAAGAACTGCATCGGGCGTTCGCCATCAACGGCAACCTCGCGGTGATCTGGCAGCGCGAGCCGGAGGAGGGCGGCTGGCGCGCCTGGGTACCGTGGCCGCATGTGGTCGCCGAGGACTTGAGCCTGGGCAATCCGGACTGGTCGAAACAGCCGCAAATGGTCACGCTGAAACGGGTCGAGCTGCGCATCTCGCCGCTGGCCTTGCTGGCGCAGCGCGTGGTGATTCCGCGGATCGACCTGACCGAGCCGAATGCCCAGCTGCAACGCCTGGCCGATGGCCGGGCCAACTGGACGTTCCAGTTTGATCCGAAAGACCCGAATGCCGAGCCGTCGAACTGGGTCGTCGACATCGGCGCGATTGGCTTCGACAAGGGCCACGTGACCCTCGACGATCAGACGCTCAAGACCGATCTCGATGTGTTGATTGATCCGCTCGGCAAACCGATTCCGTTCAGCGAGATTGTCGGCGACAAAGCGGCAAAAAATGCTCAGGACAAGGGCGGCGCACCACAGGATTACGCCTTTGCGCTCAAGGTCAAAGGTCGATACCACGGGCAGAATCTGACCGGGCAGGGCAAGATCGGCGGCTTGCTGGCGTTGCAGGACGCGAGCAAGCCGTTCCCGTTGCAGGCGCAGGCGAAGATCGGCGACACGCGTATCGAACTGGCCGGCACCCTGACCGATCCACTCAACCTCGGCGCCCTCGACCTGCGCCTGAAACTCGCTGGCGACAGTCTCGGCAATCTTTACCCACTGACCGGCGTGACCCTGCCGGACACACCGCCGTACTCTACCGACGGTCATCTGATCGCCAAACTGCATGAACCGGGCGGTGCGACATTCACCTATGAAAAATTCAACGGCAAAATCGGCGACAGTGACATTCATGGCGATCTGACTTATGTCGCCAGTCAGCCACGGCCAAAACTCAGTGGCGCGCTGCTGTCCAATCAACTGTTGTTCGCCGACCTCGCACCGCTGATTGGTGCCGATTCCAACGCCGAGCAAAAAGCCCGTGGCGGTGCGAGCAAGCAACCGGCGGACAAGGTGCTGCCGGTCGAAGAGTTCAAGACCGACCGCTGGCGCGCCATGGATGCTGATGTCGAATTCACCGGCAAGCGCATCGTTCACAGCGAAAAGCTGCCGTTCAACGACCTCTATACCCACCTGAAACTCAACGATGGCGAGCTCAGCCTCGAACCGCTGCGCTTCGGCGTGGCCGGCGGCACGCTGGATGCGCAGATCCGCCTCAATGGCCGCACCGAGCCGCTGGAAGGCCGGGCGCGATTGACCGCACGCAAATTCAAGCTCAAGGAGCTGTTCCCGACGTTCGAGCCGATGCAGACCAGTTTCGGTGAACTGCACGGCGATGCCGATATCAGCGGTCGCGGCAACTCCGTGGCCAGGTTGCTCGGCAGTGCCAACGGTAGCCTGAAGATGCTGATCAATGACGGCGCGATCAGTCGTGAACTGATGGAGTTGGCCGGGCTCAACGTCGGTAACTATGTGGTCGGCAAAATCTTTGGCGACAAGGAAGTGAAGATCAACTGCGCGGCGGCCGACCTCGACATCAAGACCGGCCTGGCGACGACGCGCCTGTTTGTGTTCGACACCGAGAACGCGATCATCTACGTCGACGGCACGGCGAACATGGCCACCGAGCAACTCGACCTGACGGTGACGCCGGAGTCCAAGGGCTGGCGCCTGATCTCGCTGCGGTCGCCGTTGTATGTGCGCGGCAAGTTCATCAAACCGGATGCGGGCGTCAAAGCCGTGCCGTTGATGCTGCGCGGGGCGGGGATGGTCGCACTGGGTGTGATCGCGGCACCGGCGGCGGGCTTGTTGGCGCTGGTCGCGCCGAGCGGCGGCGAGCCGAATCAGTGTGCGCCGTTGCTCGAGCAGATGAAGCAGGGCAAGGCGCCTGTCACCGTTAAACCCAACAAGTAATGGGGCGCCAGTAGTGGCCCCTTCGCGAGCAAGCCCGCTCCCACATTCGAATGCATTCCTTCAGTTGAAAGGTGATCAAACGTGGGAGCGAGCCTGCTCGCGAATACGGCCTGACTGGCGTTACAAATCTTTCAGAATGTCCGCCATGTCATCGGCATGCTCTTCTTCCTCGGCCAAAATGTCTTCGAAGATGCGCCGGGTGGTCGGGTCCTTGTCGCCCAGGTACTGGATGATCTCGCGGTAGCTGTCGATGGCAATGCGCTCGGCGACCAGGTCCTCGTAGACCATCTCTTTCAAGGTATTACCGGCCACGTATTGCGCGTGGGACAGCTGGCTCAACAGGTCGGGGTTGAATTCGGGCTCGCCGCCCAGTTGCACAATGCGTTCGGCCAGGCGATCGGCGTGCTCGGCTTCCTGATTGGCATGCTCGAGAAACTCATCGGCGGCGACGTTGGCTTTCAGGCCGTTGGCCATGAAATAGTGGCGCTTGTAGCGCAAGGTGCAGACCAGTTCGGTGGCCAGCGATTCATTGAGCAGGCGCAGCACCTCTTCCCGGTTGGCGCTGTAACTCTCGGTGACCGCGCCGTTTTCCACGTGTTGCCGGGCGCGTTCACGCAGGGTTTGAACATCAGACAAATGCAGGTCACTCATTTCATTCTCCTGGAGGCTAATCCGTCAGGCGCCACGTTCTGCTGACGCGGTCGCTACCCAGGTTGTGAGTTCTGCGCGCCGGGAAAAGTTTTATCGGTTTCATACCGGGTTCCCTGCGGTAGCGGCGGAAGGCTGCGCTCTTGGCGTCAGCCCAGACAACCGCGCCTCGTCCTGCAGCCAGCGAAAAAATGCGCGTACCGGCGGATGCCGTTCCCGTCCCGGCACGCAGAGCGCGCTGTAACCGGCGCCGTCGACCTGTACTTCACCGCGGTACGGCACGAGCAAACCGCTGGCGACGCTTTCCGACACTAGAACATTGCTCGCCAGCACCAGTCCCTGGCCGGCGATGGCCGCTTGCAGTGCGTAATGTTCCTCATCGTATTCGCGGTTGACCGGCTGCTGATCGAGCCAGCGCTCGCCGGCCTTGGCGCACCACGCTTGCCAGCCGTGCGCATAAAGTCTGGAGTTGTGCCAGCGCACGCTGATCAGCGTCGGCGTGCGTCGCGCGGCCAGCGCCACTTGCTCGGGCGAGCCGTACACCGCGAACGACTCATCGAACAGGCACAGGCCATAAAGGTTCGGGTAATCATCGAGGCTGTAGCGCAGAACCAGATCGACGCTGGCGTCCTGATGCAGATCGATGACTTCGCAATGGGTGTCGATGCGCACATTGATGTGCGGATGTTGCGCATAAAACCGGCCGAGGCGTGGCACCAGCCACAGTGCGGCGAAGGCGGCCGTGGTCGACAGCGTCAGGCTGCTGCCGCTGCGGTGGGGGCGCAGGGTGTCGACGCTTTGCGCCACTTCCAGCAGGGCGCCGTGCAGGCTGCGAAACAGCCGCTCACCGCCCTCGGTCAGGCGCACCTGACGCGGCAAGCGTTCGAACAGGGCGACGCCGAGCCAGTCTTCCAGCGAGCGAATCTGGTGGGAAATGGCCGTCGGCGTCACCGACAACTCCTCGGCGGCGGCTTTGAAACTGGATAACCGCGAAGCCGACTCGAAGGCGCGCAGGGCGGTCAGGGGCAGCGAGGCAAACATTCAACACTCCATGGATGAAATGAACTCATCCCGACTGACTTTTGCTCATTTGAATGGGCGCAGCTTCGAGCTTCAAGCTGCAGTTCTCAAGTGGTTTGATTCTAGTCGGAGGAATTGCAGATGAGCAGGATTCTTGTGGTGCATGCCAGTCCCAGAGGCGACCGGTCGACTTCGCGGCGTCTGGCGGAGGGTTTTTTGAGCGCTTGGCAGGCGCGCCATCCAGAGGGGCAGATCACCCGTCGGGAGGTCGGCCGAGTGCTGGTGCCGCCGGTCAATGAGGCGTTTGTGGCGGCGGCGTTTTATCCCGAGCCTGACGCGCGTCCGTTGTCGATGCAGGCTGATCTGGCGTTGAGCGATCAACTGGTCGGCGAATTGTTCGCGCATGACCTGCTGCTGATCTCCACGCCTATGTACAACTTCAGTGTGCCCAGCGGCCTCAAGGCCTGGGTGGATCAGATCGTGCGTCTGGGGCTGACTTTCGATCACACGCTGGACAATGGCGTCGCCCAGTACACCCCGTTGCTGCAAGGCAAAAAGGCCTTGATCGTCACCAGCCGCGGCGGCTTCGGCTTTGGCCCGGGCGGCGCGCTTGAGGCGTTGAATCATGCCGATCCGTGGTTGCGCACGGCGCTGGGGTTCGTCGGCATCAACGACGTCAGTGTGGTGGCCGCAGAAGGCGAAGAATCTGCCGAACGCACTTTTGCCGTGTCGGTGGCCGAGGCCGAGCAACGCCTGCTCGACCTGGCCAGGGTGTGCTAGATGGCCTGGCTGTTCTTGCTGATCGCCGCCGGGTTTGAAGTCACTTTTGCCATGGGCATGAAATACGCCGAAGGCTTCACCCGGCCCTGGCCGTCGCTGATCACGGTGGTTGCGGCGGTCGGCGGGATTTACTTTCTGACCCTGGCGATGCGCGACCTGCCGGTGAGCATTGCCTATCCGATCTGGACCGCGATTGGCTCGCTCGGCACGGTGTTCCTCGGATATGCCTTGCTGGGCGAGAGCCTGACCCTGGTCAAACTGCTCTCGGTGGGGCTGATTGTGGCGGGGGTGGTGGGGCTGAAGTAGGCTGGAGGTGGAGTTGTCATCATCGGGGTGGATGCTTGGCGGGCGTCTTGCACGTCTTGCAGCCACTCACCGACCACAAGGACGTTTACCCATGTCGACACGTTATCCACTGGTGCTGGTGCCGGGCATGCTCGGATTTGTCCGGCTGCTGCTTTACCCCTACTGGTACGGGATCATCAAGGCGCTGCGCCGTGGTGGTGCGACGGTGATCGCCGTGCAGGTCTCGCCGCTCCATTCGACCGAGGTGCGCGGCGAACAGTTGCTGGCGCGGATCGACGAAATCCTGCGTGAAACCGGCGCGCTGAAGGTCAACCTGTTCGGCCATAGCCAGGGCGCGTTGACGGCTCGCTACGCTGCTGCAAAACGGCCGGATCTGGTTGCTTCGGTAACCTCCGTGGCAGGCCCCAATCACGGCTCGGAACTGGCCGATTATCTGGAACAACACTACCCCGCCGACAGTGCCAAGGGCCGTCTGCTCGAAGCGCTGCTGCGCTGGGTCGGCTGGCTGATGGCGCTGATGGAAACCGGCTACCACGGGCCGAAACTGCCGGTGGATATCCACGCCTCGCACCAGTCGCTGACCCGCGCGGGCGTGGCGCTGTTCAATCAGCGTTATCCACAGGGCTTGTCGCCAACCTGGGGCGGGCACGGGCCGGAGGAGGTCAATGGCGTGCGCTATTACTCATGGTCGGGGACGTTGCAGCCGGGCAAGACTGATCGTGGCGGCAATCTCTTTGACGGGACGAATCGCAGTTGCCGCTTGTTCGCCAGAACCTTTGTCCGCGAACCGGGGCAGTGCGACGGCATGGTCGGGCGCTATAGCTCGCACCTGGGCACGGTGATCGGCGATGACTATCCGCTGGATCATTTCGACATCGTCAACCAGTCGCTGGGACTGGTCGGCAAGGGCGCGGATCCGGTGCGACTGTTTGTCGAGCATGCGGCGCGGCTGGAGGCGGCCGGGCTTTAGCCAGACAGACCGCGTTATCGCTCTTCGCGAGCAGGCTCGCTCCCACATCGAAATGCATACCCCTGTGGGAGCGAGCCTGCTCGCGAAGGCGTCGGTTCAGGCGATGCTGATTTTGCGGCCCAACACCGTGGTCCAGCGCTCAGACAAAACCACCCCACCCAACGTCAACAACCCACCCACCAAGTGATACAGCGCCAACTGCTCTTTCAACACCACAGCCGCAATCAACGCCGTAATCAACGGCAGCAGATTGAAAAACAACGTCGTGCGGCTCGGGCCCAGGCGCTGCACAGCCTGCATCCACGCCAGCGGCGCGACCATCGAGGCGAGCAGGCAGGCATATAGCACCAGCGGAATGTTCTGCAGGGTCAGACCGGTTTTCGGCGAAACGGCAAACAACGGAAACAACACCACAATCGCCACCAGCACCTGCAAGTACAGCAGCACCAAGGGCGGTAAACGCAGCTGCCATTTTTTCAGCAAGGTGCTGTAGACCGCGTAGGCGAGGGTGGCGATCAGCATCATCGCGTCACCCAGATTGACCCCGTGCTGCAACAACGCGCCGAGGCTGCCGGACGACACGACCACCAGCACGCCGGCAAACGACAGCACCGCACCGACCAGTGCCCCGGCGGTGAGGCGCTGGCCGAGACTGATGATCGCCATGGCCAGTGACATCAGCGGCATCAGCGACAGAATGATGCCCATGTTGGTCGCAGTGGTCAGGGTGGCAGCGAAGTACGCCAGGCTCTGATACACGGCCATGCCGAGCACGCCGAGGACGAAAATCCGCCCCAGGTTGGGACGAATCTGCGGCCAGTGCGCAATCACCTGTTTAAGCATGAAAGGGGTAAACAGCAACCCGGCCAGCAGCCAGCGGTAGAAACCGATCTCGGCGGGAAAAATCGCCCCGACGGCCAGTTTGTTGATTACGGTATTACCGGCCCAAATAAAAATCGCCAGCAGGGGAAACGCGTATTGCATGAGTTGAAACCAGTACGTTGATGAAGCGCAATTATCCTCTGTCTGGATGCAGCCCTATACTGCGAACCGGACAACCTGCCTTTGCAACCGGACAGCATGAACAGCAAACACATTGATCTGCTGGATTTCAGCGAACTGCCGTCAGCGGTGTATTTCCGCTATGCCGATTTCAGCGCCCACGAGTTCGCCGCACCGCACCGGCACCCTTGGGGAACGCTGGAATACGCCGCCCACGGCGTGCTGCACATGGACGTCGGCGGCAACCGCTTCATGTCGCCCCCGCAGTACGCCGTGTGGGTGCCGCCGCAGGTCGAGCACAGTTTCTACAGCCATCAGCCGGTCAACTATCGCGCGGTGTGTCTGGACCGGCAGGTCTGCGCCGGACTGCCGGCACAGGCCTGCACACTGGCGATCAGTGACATTCTCAAGGCGATTCTCAAGGACTTCGCCGCCCGCGACGTGAAGATACCCGAGCAGGAATCCGACCGGCGTCTGGCCCAGGTGCTGGTCGATCAGTTGCAACAGGCGCCAGTGCATGAGTGTTATCTGCCTTACGCCAGCAGCCCCGGTTTGCTGGCGATTCTCGACGCCTTGCAGGCCGAACCGGGCAGCAATCAGCCGCTGGCGCATTGGGCGGCGCAAGTGCATGTCAGCGAGCGCACGCTGGCGCGGCAGTTTGTCCGTGAACTGGGGATGAGTTTTGGCGAATGGCGTCAACGCTTGCGCTATCTGGCGGCGATCGAGCTACTTGATACGGCGCGCAGCGTGCAGGAAATCGCCTTTGATCTGGGCTACAGCAGCGGCTCGGCGTTTATCGCCATGTTCGCCCGGCAGGCCGGCTGTACGCCGGAGCAGTATCGGCGCAGTCACCTGGAAGGCAGGAAGGTGTAACAGGATTTGGCTACACTCCTGCAGAGGCTGCATCCATCGGTGCGGCGACAAGGAGAAAACTCCATGAAGATGTTGCGTGTCCCGTTGTTGATGATTGGTTTGCTCCTGTGTTCCCAGGGTTTCGCCGCCACGGCGCAACAAAACAAGATGACCACCTGCAATGCCGATGCGACCGCCAAGAGCCTCAAGGGCGACGAGCGCAAAGCCTTCATGAGCACCTGCCTGAAAGCGGCGCCTGCGGCCAACGATGGCAAGGTGCTGACGCCGCAGCAGCAGAAAATGAGCACCTGCAATGCCGATGCGAAAACCCAGGCGCTGACGGGGGATGCGCGCAAGGCGTTCATGAGTGATTGCCTGAAAAAGAAATAAGCATTTGAGCCTTGTGGTGAGCGGGCGGGCCTCTTCGCGAGCAGGCTCGCTCCCACATTTGAAATGCACTCCCCTGTGGGAGCGAGCCTGCTCGCGAAAGCGTCGGTGCGCGCACCGCCAATGTCTCACCCGCATATCCCTAGTGCTAACCCCGGATCGCTGGCAGACTGCCCATCCTTTCACGCCGTTCGTTTTGAGGCTGTATGCCAACGTTTTCTGAGCGTCATGTTGTGTTCTGGGTCAGCTGCATCATCATATTTGGCGGTTTGCTGCTGGTGCTGCCACTGCGCTTGCTGCCGAGCCTGTTAGCCGGCTTGTTGGTGTTCGAGCTGGTCAACATGCTCACCCCGCAACTGCAACGGCTGATCGAAGGGCGGCGTGCGCGCTGGCTGGCGGTGGCGTTGCTGGGCACGTTGGTGGTCAGTGTGCTGGCTTTGCTCTTCGCCGGGGCCATCAGTTTTCTTTTGCACGAAGCGGAAAACCCGGGCGCCTCGCTCGATAAATTCATGGGCGTGGTCGACCGTGCGCGCGGGCAGTTGCCGCCGTTCATTGACGCTTATCTGCCGGCCAGCGCGGCGGAGTTTCGCGTGGCGATCGGCGAATGGATGAGCAAACACCTGTCCGACCTGCAACTGGTTGGCAAGGACGCCGCGCACATGTTCGTCACGTTGCTGATCGGCATGGTGCTCGGCGCGATCATCGCGCTGCAGCGCATTCCCGACGTGACCAAGCGCAAGCCCTTGGCCGCCGCCCTGTTCGACCGTTTGCATCTGCTGGTGCAGGCGTTTCGCAACATCGTTTTTGCGCAGATCAAGATTTCCCTGCTCAACACCTTCTTCACCGGCATCTTCCTCGCGGTGGTCCTGCCGATGCTGGGCATCAAGCTGCCGCTGACCAAGACCCTGATCGTGCTGACCTTCCTGCTCGGCCTGCTGCCGGTAATCGGCAACCTGATATCGAACACGCTGATCACCATCGTCGGCCTGTCGCTGTCGATCTGGGTGGCGATGGCTGCGCTGGGTTATCTGATCTTTATCCACAAGCTCGAATACTTCCTCAATGCGCGCATCGTCGGCGGGCAGATCAGTGCCAAGTCGTGGGAGTTGCTGCTGGCGATGCTGGTGTTCGAAGCCGCGTTCGGCCTGCCAGGGGTGGTGGCGGGGCCGATTTATTATGCGTACCTGAAGAGCGAATTGAAGCTCGGAGGAATGGTGTAAGGCAAAGAATGCAGAGTGAGTGATGACTGTGGCGAGGGGATTTATCCTGTGGCGAGGGGATTTATCCCCGCTGGGCCGCGAAGCGGCCCCGCTCCTGAGCTTGAAAGCAGGGGCCTGCTGCGCAGGCCAACGGGGATAAATCCCCTCGCCACAGGATAAATCCCCTGCCATAAAGCCCCCCGATATCTGGGGGCGGGATCAGGCCATCGAACCGTAGCGTTTCATGGCTTCGATCGCCAAGCCGCTACCAATGCTGCCAAAGATATTCCCTTCAACATGCCTCGCGTTGGGCAGCATCGCCGAGACGCTGTTGCGCAGCGCCGGAATGCCGCTGGAACCGCCAGTGAAGAACACCGTGTCGATATGATCGACCGCCACGCCGGCGTCATTCAACAGTTGCGTGACACTGCCGCGCACCCGCTCCAATAGCGCTTCGATCGCCGATTCGAACAACGCACGCGTCAGCTCGACGCTCAGCCCGGCCTCGATGCGGTCCAGCGGCACGTGGCGGCTATCGGCGTGGGTCAATTGAATCTTGGTTTCTTCCACTTCCATCGCCAGCCAGTGGCCGGCACGTTGTTCGATCAATTTGAACAGACGATCGATACCGCCGGTGTCCTCGATGTCGTAACGCATGCTGGCCAGCGCCAGGCTGGTTTTCTGTGAGTACACCGAGTTGATGGTGTGCCAGGTCGCCAGGTTCATGTGGTGGCTGGTCGGCATGTAGGCGCCGCTCTTCATGCGGCTGCCATAACCGAACAGCGGCATCAGGCCTTGCAGGCTCAGTTGCTTGTCGAAGTCGGTTCCACCGATGTGCACGCCGCCGGTGGCGAGGATGTCGTCGTGACGGTTCTCGACACCGCGCCGCTCGGGCGACAGGCGCACCAGCGAGAAGTCGGACGTACCGCCGCCGATGTCGACGATCAGCACCAGCTCTTCCTTTTCGATGGTCGACTCATAGTCGAATGCCGCGGCGATCGGCTCATACTGAAACGACACGTCCTTGAAACCGATTTTGCGCGCCACTTCGACCAGAGTGTCTTCGGCTTCCTGGTCGGCCAGCGGATCGTCATCGACGAAAAACACCGGACGGCCCAGCACCACTTGCTCGAATTCCCGCCCGGCGGTGGTCTCGGCGCGGGCCTTGAGCTGGCCGATGAACAGCCCGAGCAAGTCCTTGAACGGCATGGCCGTGCCGAGAACGCTGGTGTCATGCTTGATCAGCTTGGAGCCGAGCAGGCTTTTCAGCGAGCGCATCAGCCGGCCTTCGTAGCCTTCCAGGTATTCGTGCAGCGCCAGACGACCGTACACCGGGCGGCGCTCCTCGATATTGAAGAAGACCACCGACGGCAGGGTGATCTTGTCGTCTTCCAGCGCAATCATGGTGTCCATGCCGGGGCGCAGCCAGCCGACGGTGGAGTTGGACGTGCCGAAGTCGATGCCACAGGCACGGGCTGGAGAGGCGTCTTTCATGTCTTTCGGTTCCGGTCAAAAAACGGCCGCGCAGTGTATGTCAGTGCGCGCCAGATTCGAAGGCCGGTCATCTGCTATTTCGCGACTGAACCGGTTGAAAATCGCCGGTTCGCCCCAAACTTGCTGGCATGGGCCGGCAGACACACCGGCGGTCGCAAGAACCGCCGTCCACTGCCGATAAACTTCTGCGGCGCCACCCGGTCACAACCTTGAGATCGGTCAACCCGGCACGCGCCAATTGGCGCACGCTGGGACAGGCGCGAAATCGATAACGGATGGTGATCCTTCAATGGACTTCAAAGACTATTACAAAATACTTGGCGTGGAGCCGACAGCCGACGACAAGGCCATCAAGGCGGCCTATCGCAAGCTGGCGCGCAAATACCACCCCGATGTCAGCAAGGAAAAGGACGCCGAGGCCAAGTTCAAGGACGCCTCGGAAGCCTATGAAGCGCTGAAAAGCGCCGACAAGCGCGCCGAATACGACGAATTGCGTCGTTATGGCCAGCACGGTCAGCCGTTCCAGGGGCCACCGGGCTGGCAGAGCCGTGGCGGTTTTGGCGGCGGCGGTGGCGATACCGGCGACTTCTCAGACTTTTTCAGTTCGATCTTCGGCAACCGCGGCCCCGGTTTCGGTGGCGCGCAGGGCGGCCAATCACGCGGACGGCGAGGGCAAGACGTGGAAATGGAACTGCCGGTCTTCCTCGAAGAAACCCTGGCCAACGAGTCGAAGAAAGTCACCTTTCAGGTGCCGCAATACAATGCCAACGGCCAGCATGTCAGCAACACCAGCAAGAGCCTGAACGTAAAGATTCCGGCCGGCGTGGCTGACGGCGAGCGCATCCGCCTCAAAGGCCAGGGCGCACCGGGCGTTGGCGGCGGGGCGAATGGCGACCTGTACCTGACCATTCGTTTTGCGCCGCACCCGAAGTTCGATGTCGAGGGCGAGAACCTGATCATCACCTTGCCGCTGGCCCCGTGGGAGCTGGCGCTGGGCACGGAAGTGGCCGTGCCGACCCTGACCGGCAAGATCAACCTCAAGGTGCCCGCCGGCAGCCAGAACGGCCAGCGCATGCGTGCCAAAGGCCATGGCCTGAAGAACAAGGCCGGCGAGCGCGGTTATCTGTTTGTGCAACTCAAAGCGGTCATGCCGAAAACGTCTGACGATGAGGTCAAGGCGCTGTGGCAGGAACTGGCAAAAAAAGCTGCGTTCAATCCGCGAGAGAACTTCTGAACCCGACGACGGAGTAGCCCATCATGAGCAGCCCCCTGAGCGTTCAACTGGACCTGGCAGAATTCTGTGAGGCGGCCGATTTACCGGACGTCTACGTGATCGAAATCGTCGAACACGGCATCCTCGAACCTCAGGGCGCACAGCCCCGGGAATGGCGCTTCACCGATTACGAACTGGCCTTGGCCAAGCGCGCCGCCAAGCTGCGCCGCGATTTGGAGCTGGAATGGGAAGGAGTGGCGCTGGCGCTGGATCTGCTGGAGGAAGTGCGTGAGTTGCGCGCCGAGAACCGGATGCTGCGTCAGCGGTTGGGGCGGTTGGTGGTTGAGTAGTCAGTCTGATGTATATCGGTGGCTGGCCCGGCCTCTTCGCGAGCAAGCCCGCTCCCACAGGAGTGCGCATTCCAATGTGGGAGCGGGCTTGCTCGCGAAGAACGATGACGCAGGTCATTCTGATTCAACATTGAACAGGCCCCAAAGGGCCTTTTTTGTTGTCAAAACAAAAAGTACCGCTGCGCCATCGGCAGAGTTTCCGCTGGCTCGCACCACAGCAAAACCCCATCGGCCTTGACCTGATAGGTCTGCGGATCGACGTCGATTTTCGGCAAATAATCGTTATGAATCAGATCGGTTTTCTGCACGTCGCGGCAGCCTTTCACCACGGCGATTTTTTTCTTCAGCCCAAGCGCTTCCGGTAGCCCGGCTTCGTGCGCGGCCTGGCTGATAAAGGTCAGGCTGGTCGCGTGCAACGAGCCGCCGTAACTGGCAAACATCGGTCGGTAGTGCACCGGTTGTGGCGTCGGAATAGAGGCGTTGGCATCGCCCATCAGACTGGCTGCAATCGCGCCGCCCTTGAGGATCAGCGTTGGTTTCACGCCGAAAAACGCCGGGCGCCACAGCACCAGATCGGCCCACTTGCCGACTTCCACTGAACCGACTTCATGGCTGATGCCATGGGTGATCGCCGGGTTGATGGTGTATTTGGCGATGTAGCGTTTGGCGCGGAAGTTATCGTTGCCTGCGCCGTCCTGCGGCAGCGGGCCGCGCTGTTTTTTCATTTTGTCGGCGGTCTGCCAAGTGCGCGTGATCACTTCGCCGACGCGGCCCATGGCCTGGCTGTCGGAGCTGATCATCGAAAACGCACCGAGGTCATGCAGGATGTCTTCGGCGGCGATCGTTTCGCGGCGGATGCGGCTTTCAGCAAAGGCGACGTCTTCGGCAATGCTCGGGTCGAGGTGGTGGCAGACCATCAGCATGTCGAGGTGTTCGTCGATGGTGTTGCGGGTGAACGGTCGGGTCGGGTTGGTCGAACTCGGCAGTACGTTGGGGAAACCGCAGGCCTTGATGATGTCCGGCGCATGGCCGCCGCCGGCACCTTCGGTGTGATAGGTGTGGATGGTGCGACCCTTGAACGCGCCGAGGGTGGTTTCGACGAAACCGGACTCGTTGAGGGTGTCGGTGTGGATTGCGACCTGGACGTCGAACTGATCGGCGACGTTGAGGCAGTTGTCGATGCTCGCCGGGGTGGTGCCCCAATCTTCGTGCAGCTTGAGGCCGATGGCGCCGGCCCTGACCTGCTCGATCAACGGTTCCGGCAGACTGGCGTTGCCCTTGCCGGTGAGACCGATGTTCATCGGGAACGCATCGGCGGCCTGGAGCATGCGCGCCAGATGCCATGGCCCCGACGTGCAGGTGGTGGCGTTGGTCCCGGTGGCAGGTCCCGTGCCGCCGCCGATCATGGTGGTGACGCCGCTCATCAAGGCTTCTTCGATCTGCTGCGGGCAAATGAAATGGATGTGCGTGTCGATGCCGCCCGCGGTGAGGATCATGCCTTCGCCGGCAATCACTTCGGTGCCGGCGCCGATGGCGATGGTCACGCCGGGCTGGACGTCGGGGTTGCCGGCCTTGCCGATGCCGGCGATGCGCCCGTCCTTGAGGCCGACGTCAGCCTTGACGATGCCCCAGTGATCGATGATCAGCGCGTTGGTGATCAGCGTGTCGACCACCTCGGCGGCGAGCAACTGGCTCTGGCCCTGACCGTCGCGGATGACTTTGCCGCCGCCGAATTTCACTTCTTCGCCGTAGGTGGTGAAGTCCTGTTCGACTTCGATCCACAGTTCGGTATCGGCCAGGCGCACCTTGTCGCCGACGGTGGGGCCGAACATGTCGGCGTAGGCGCTTCTAGAAATCTTCATGTGCTTGCCTTGGGATTCAATTGGGTCTGAAATCGCTCGCATTACTCGCTTTCGCGAGCAGGCTCGCTCCTACATTTGATCGCGGTCTCATGTAGGAGTGAGCCTGCTCGCGATAGCTTTCTTGCAGTCACCTGATGGCTTAAAGATCACCCATGACGCGTCCGGCAAAGCCGAACACCCGGCGATGTCCGGCGTAATCGACCAGCTCGACCTCACGGCTCTGGCCAGGCTCGAAGCGCACGGCGGTGCCGGCGGGAATATTCAGGCGCATGCCGCGACTGGCCGCGCGGTCGAAGGTCAGCGCGTCGTTGGTTTCGAAAAAGTGATAGTGCGAGCCGACCTGGATCGGCCGGTCGCCGCTGTTGGCGACATTCAGGCTGAGGGTGCGACGGCCGGCGTTGAGTTCGATGTCGCCGGGCTGGATCTGGTATTCGCCGGGAATCATGGCTGGGCTCCTTGCAGAATCTTGTAATAGAGAGCGGTCGGGCGGTACGTGCCGTTCGGGTCACAGGCGTAATCGGGAATTTCGCCGGCGCGGATATAACCCAGCGCTTGATAGAACGCTTCAGCCGGCGAGCCCGCTTCCGTATCGAGGTAGAGCAGGCCGCGCTTGAGATGGCGCGCCTCAAGCTCCAGCGCACTCATCAATTGCTGACCGAGGCCGCGGCGGCGGGCGTCTTCGCGCACCAGCAGTTTCTGCACTTCGGCGCGATTCAAGCCGTTGGCCTTCTGGCACAGCGCCAACTGCACGCTGGCCTGGACCTGTTCGTCCTTGACCACCACCCAGAGCAGCACATGGCCTTTGTTCACGTTGTCCTGGACGTCATCGAAATAGGCGTGCGCCTGCGCGGCATCGAGATCGCCCATGAAGCCGACGCTGGCGCCGTATCCCACAGCGTCGAGCAGCAGGTCGATCAAGCCCTGACGGTAGTGAGCAAAACTTTCAGCGTTGACGCGACGCAGTTGGGCAGCGTTCATCAGTGTCACTCCTTGTGGGCGTCAGGCGGCTCTGCGCCGGGATTGAGGGTCAATTGCATGAAGGTCAAGTCGAGCCAGCGACCGAACTTGGTGCCGACTTGCGGCATCTGCCCGGTGACGATGAAACCGGCGCGCTGATGCAGACGAATCGAGGCGGCGTTGCCGCTTTCGATCGCGGCGACCATGACATGCTTGTTGCAGGTTTTTGCCCGTTCAATCAGCGCAGTCATCAGTTGCGGACCGAGGCCGTTGCCGCGCTGGTCGCTGCGCACGTACACCGAGTGTTCGACGGTGTGGCGGAACCCGTCGAACGGCCGCCAGTCGCCGAACGAAGCGTAGCCGAGAACGCTGTTGTCGCCGCCGACGATCACCAGAACCGGATAAGCCTGAGCCTGACGCGCGCTGAACCACGCCTGGCGGTTAGCGAGGTCGACGGCCTGTTCATTCCAGATTGCCGTGGTGTTGAGCACCGCGTCGTCATAGATGTCACGGATCGCCGGCAGGTCGGCCTGAGTCGCATCGCGGATGCTGTAAGTCATGGCGCGGCCTCAGACGATTGGCTGGTGAACGGTGACCAGTTTGGTGCCGTCGGGAAACGTCGCCTCGACCTGGATTTCCGGGATCATTTCCGGGATGCCTTCCATCACTTGCTCGCGGCTGAGCAGGGTGGTGCCGTAGTGCATCAGCTCGGCCACGGTCTGGCCGTCGCGGGCGCCTTCTAGCAGCGCGGCGGAGATGTAGGCCATGGCTTCCGGGTAGTTGAGCTTCACGCCGCGGGCCAGCCGCCGCTCGGCGACGAGGCCGGCGGTGAAGATCAGCAGCTTGTCTTTTTCGCGTGGGGTCAGGTCCATTGTTGGGGTTCCATCAGGGCAGATTGAAAAATTATTCAGGGTTGCAAACACATTCCCCTGTAGGAGTGAGCCTGCTCGCGATAGCGGTGTGTCATTTCATTATTTTTTGGCTGACACACTGCTATCGCGAGCAGGCTCACTCCTACAGGGGGAATGCATTTCAGGTGTTCCAGATTCGTGGTGGCATCGCTTCGCGGCCGAGCAGCGCAGGTCTGAGCAGTCGCCATAAATCAATCAGCCACGCCCGGGCGAGTAATGCTTCAGAGGCCAGACACCGCGCCACCACTAACCCCGGCAACTGGGTCAGATCCCCACGCACCGCATGCCCCAGCGAGCGGCAACGCTCCAGCAGCTCGGCATCGATCTCACCGGTGACCAACAGCGTCGCAAACACCGGTTGCCCATCCAGACCGATCGGCGAATCAAGCAAACCATCCGCGCCGACAATGCGCTGCCGTTCATGCCAGAGCAACCGGCCGTCGCGGCGAATATCCAGGTGCGCCTGAAAATGCCCGAGGTCAAAACGCTCGCCACTGGCCGGGCGACCCAGCGCCACCACGTCCCAGTAGAACAGCCGCGCGTCGCCTTCAAGCTCGATCGTTGTGGTGAGTTCAGCCTGCGCGGCGCTGTAGACGATGGTTTCCTGCGGCAGCCATTCCAGCGTCGCGCCAGCCGCGACCTGCAAGTCGAGTTGCTGATAGGCCGGGCCTGCTGCGCGATACCACTTGGCGGCGCCGGGACTGGTGATTTGCGCCCAGGCGTTGTGTTCGACGCAGGCGCTGATGTTCAGCCGGTCGCCACCGGCGATCCCGCCCGGTGGGTGGACAATGATGTGCTGGCAAACTTCAGGGCCTTCGGCATACAGGTGCTTTTGCACCCGCAACGGGCCGAGGTGACGCCGCTGGATCGGGCGCGTGCAATCGCCAAAACGCGCGTAAGCCAGTTCCAGCTCGGCGTGCCAGCTCGGGGTAAACAGGGCAGGTGCAACAATTGAATTCATGGTTTTGTGATTATCGTTAGGAAGCTACAGATTAGACCGCCGCGTTAGATCGTGACCAGACCGCGCACACCTTCGGCCTCCATATTTTCACCGCGGCCCTGCTGGACGATCTCACCGCGAGACATCACCAGGTATTGATCGGCCAGTTCGGCGGCGAAATCGTAGAACTGCTCGACCAGCAAAATCGCCATGTCGCCCCGTGCCGCGAGTTGCTTGATCACCGCGCCGATCTCCTTGATCACCGACGGTTGAATGCCTTCGGTGGGCTCATCAAGAATCAGCAAGCGCGGACGGCTGGCCAGCGCTCGGCCGATCGCCAGTTGCTGTTGCTGACCGCCGGACAGATCGCCGCCACGACGTTGCTTCATTTGTAGCAGCACCGGGAACAGTTCGTAGATGAACGCTGGGACTTCTTTGGCTTCAGAGCCGGGAAAGCGCGACAGACCCATCAACAAATTTTCTTCCACGGTCAGGCGGCCGAAAATCTCCCGACCCTGCGGCACGTAGGCGATGCCGGCGTGCACCCGCTGATGCGGCTTGAACGAGGTAATCGGTTTGCCTTCCCAGCTCACCGCGCCGTCCTTGGCCGGCAGCAGGCCCATCAGGCATTTGAGCAGGGTGGTCTTGCCCACGCCGTTACGGCCGAGCAGGCAGGTGACTTCGCCGACCTTCACGTCAAAGCTCAGGCCGCGCAGGATGTGGCTACCGCCGTAGTATTGGTGCAGCTTGTCGACTTGCAGCATGTCCAGAATCTCCTCAAATCCCCTTGTAGGTAACTCCGGTGGCCCGCTGTTCAACCTCAACGGTGAAGTGGTCGGGATCAACTCGCAGATTTACACCCGCTCCGG
>NZ_JABWQS010000066.1:0-22277 GCF_014268545.1 Pseudomonas sp. SWRI81 | reverse complement strand
GGCTCGCTCCCACAAGGGCAGCACCGTACCTGTGGGAGCGAGCCTGCTCGCGAAGGAGCCAGATCATTCAGCAGAGAATCAGGAATACTGAACCTCGATTTCATCGAGCTGATGATCAAAGCTCTTGAGCCGCGCCGTCCAGGTGTACACCAGCACTTCAAAATCGCGGTCGATCACCGCCCCGCCCGCCCCGTCAGCCCGCACATCGCAAAAATCCAGTTGATAGCGCTCGCGGGCCATGGCCGTGGCGACATCGGACAGTTCACGGGCATTGTTCAGCCAGTGCCAACCCTCGTCGGCAATCTGCTTGTCGAGTTCCAGGCACTGTTTTTTCAGCGCTTCGAGGCTTTTTTCCAGCGGGGTGCCGGTGAGTTCGCCCATGACTTCGGCGAAGGTGCGCCCCGGTTGCCAGTAGCTGCCCCAGAAATACCGGTCGAACACGGTTTCGACCCGGCGCAGGGCGACCTTGGTGTCCCAGATCAGCACCAGCATTTTGCCCTGCTCCAACTGGCGCTTCTTGACCCGCTGAACCTGGACCGATGCCCATGCCACCACCACGATTGCCATGACCGCGATCAGCGCCACGGCGCTGTCGAGAAAAATCATCGCCTTGTCGATCTGGTGGGCCAGCATGATGCCGTAGAAATAAGTGGCCGACAGCAGCACGAGCGCCGTCAGGACACACCAGAAGCCGAGCGCGTAAGGGTTCTTCATCGTTGGTTTCCCCTAGACCAGCACGAGCAATGAGCATGCAGGGAGCGCTTTGCACGGGGCGCCCCTTCAATACCTCAAAGCATAGCAACGGCCTCAGGGATTGCTGGCGTCAGAAGCGTGCGTTCGTCCGCTTTCCCAGCCACCGCCCAGGGCGAGGAACAAATCGATCTGGCTCATCGCGACCTGGGTGTTGGCCGCGGCCAGCTGCGCGGTGACATCGGTGTAGGTGCGCGTGGCTTGCAGGTCGGCAAGAAACGACTCGCGGCCGGCCTGGAAGAAGCGGTGGGTCTGCTCGGCGGCGAGCTTCGCCGACTGCTCAGCCTCGGCCAGCGCATCGCGACGTTGCAGCAGTGCGCTGTACTGGGCCAGACCGGTCTGGGTCTCGCGGATGGCGTTGAGCACCACGCCGTCAAAATGCGCCAGTGCGCCTTGAGTGTTGGCCTCGGCTTCACGAATACGCGCGCGGGCGCCGTTGGTCGGGACTTTCCAGCTCAGCGAAGGGCCGAAGCCCCAGCGGTTGGTCGAAGGATCGCCAAGATCATCAATGATGCCGACCGTGCCGATCGTCGCGCCAATGCTGATGTCCGGGTACAGCTCGCCGGTGGCGATACCGATGCCGGCGGTCGCCGCCGCAAGACGGCGTTCGGCCTGACGGATATCCGGGCGACGCTTGAGCAGCGCAGCGCCGTCACCGACGGGCACGAGCTGAGCGACTTTCGGCAGTTCGGCGCAGGTGGCCGTGCCCGCCGGCAATTGCTCGACCGGCTTGGCCAGCAACATCGACAGGCGGAACAGCCCGGCCTGACGCGCCGCTTCATAGCGTGGCAGATCGGCGCGCAGGGATTTGAATTGGGTCTGCGAACGGGTGACCTGGGTTTCATCGCCACGCCCGGCGTCACGCAAACGCTGGATCAACGTGGTGCTCTGCGATTGCAGGTCGAGAGAATGCTCGGCGATTTCCCGCTCTTCGTTGGCCGCGCAGACCTGGGTGTAAGCACGAACCACGTCCGCCACCAAAGTGATGCGCGCGGTATCGGCGGCGGCCTGGGTCGCATCGGCATTGGCTTTTGCCGCTTCGATGCCGCGCTGCAAAGTGCCCCACAGGTCGAACTGATACGAAGCGCTGATGCCGATATCGGCAATGTTGGCCACCGGGACTTTTTCCGGCAACAGGAACGCCTGACCGGATTCCTGCAAGCGCTGGGCGCCCATCTTCACCCCGCCGCTCCAGCCGCCAGCGGCCTCGGCTTCATCCACCTGAGCGCGTGCCCGCGACAGGTTGGCCGCGGCCACACGCAGGTCGGTGTTGGATGCCATGGCCTGCTGCACCAACTGATCAAGGCGCGGATCTTTATACAGGCGCCACCAGTCCGCCGGCACTGGCGCCGAAACCACCGGTTTGCCGGCGACCGCCAGTTCACCCTGAATATCCTTGCGCTGCACCGCCGCGTCGGCCGGCACCTGATAATCCGGACCGACCATCTGACACGCCGAGAGCATCACGCCCAAACCGGCGACCAAAAGCGCCCTGCTCATGGCCGGGGCTCCTGCGGTTGGTCATCGATGATCGACACGGTGGCGGTGCGTCCCGCAATCATGCGGAAATCTGCCGGCACATCATCGAACGCAATGCGCACCGGAATCCGCTGCGCCAGGCGCACCCAGCTGAACGCCGGGTTGACGTTGGGCAGCAGGTTGCTGCCGCTGGTGCGGTCGCGGTCCTCGATGCCGGCGACGATGCTCTCGACATGCCCGCGCAGTTTTGCCCGGTCGCCGATCACACGGATATCCACCGATTGCCCGACGTGAATACCGTCGAGTTTGGTCTCTTCGAAATAGCCGTCGATGTGGAATGAATTGCTGTCGACCACCGATAACACCGGACGTCCGGCGGTGACGAATTCCTGCGGACGCGGCGCGCGGTCGTTGACGTAACCGTCGACCGGGCTGCGGATCACCGAGCGATCGAGGTTGAGCTGTGCACTGTCCACCGCTACCAGCGCTTCGGCCAGCGCCGATTGCGCACGGGCCACGCGCGACTGGCTTTCTTCCAGTTGCTCCGCTGGCACCAGGTTGCCCAGCCCGCGGTTACGCTTGGCTTCACGCTGCGCCTGGGCGAGGGTTTCTTCGCGGTCGGCAACGGCGGCCCTGGCTTGACGCAACGCCAGTTTGAAGCGGTCCTGGTCGATGCTGAACAACACCTGACCACGCTTGATCAACTGGTTGTCCTTCACCTCGACCTGCTGGATCAACCCGGACACGTCCGGGGCAATCTGGATGACGTCGGCGCGAATATGGCCGTCGCGGGTCCACGGCGCGAACATGTAATACATCACCATGCGCCAGACAAGGACAACGGCAAACGTCACGATCAGCAAGGTCAGAACCACGCGACCGATGGTCAAAAACGGTTTTTTCATGTCATCAGGTATCGACTGAGTGAGTCCAAGCCGTACAGCAGCACGGCGTAGAGCGCCACGTTGAACAATGCCCGGTGCCAGACCAGACGGTAAAAGTGCAGACGCGTGAGCACGCCATGCACCAGCAGAAACAACACATAGGTGATGCCCATCAGCACCAGCAGGGTCGGCAGGAAGATGCCGCTGATATCCAGATCACCGATCATAGGGGCGCTCCATCGGGCAGCGGTTCTTCGGGCTCGGCGCTGGAGACGAATTCGACGCCGGGCAGCAAGGCCAGACGCAAACCGCTCAAGGCGTGCAACAGGTGCAGACGGGTTTCGTCATCGCCCTGGCCATTCAGCGCACGGCGGGTACGGTCCAGAGTCATCAGCAGACCGCTCGGCGCCGGCAGGCGTTCGCCAGATTTGAGGCAGGCGCGGAAATACTCGCCGACCTCGGCCACCACTTGCTGTAGCAACGCCTTCGGCACGCCAGTGACGCGCGGGGTGTAGGCGAGCAGGTCGAGCATATTCAGGCCGACGCGCACTTCGCGCATCGCAATGCCAGTGTCCTGGCCGGTCAGGGCCAGACGTGGCAGGTGCTGCATCAGCCGATCAAGCAACTGCACGCCGAGTTGCCGATGTTCGGCGAGATTGGCCGGCTCGGTCATGCTGACGATGTCCTTCCAGCTGAAACGGGTCAGGCGCTTGGCCGCCAGTTCAGCCCCGAACGGCCGCGCCACCAGCGTCCAGATAAAGGCGAACAACAGCCCCAGCGGCCCGGCGAGGTTGGAATTGGCGAAGGCAAAAAAGTCCGCGTCGTACGCCCCCTGAATGCTGATGAACGACGAGGTGTTAACCAGCGTCAGCAGCATGCCGAGGTAGAAACGCGGCTGCACCGTCAGCGTGCCGATGCAAATGAACGGCACGGAAAACGCCAGCACCAGCATCGGGAAATCGTGCAGGTTGGGCAGAATCAAAAACAGATAAAGGCTGGCGAACAGCACCGACATGCCGGTCCAGAAAAAGAACCGGTAAATCTGCGGTGCCGGGTCGTCCATCGAGGCGAAGAAACTGCACGCCACCGCCGCCAGAATCACCGCGCTGCCGCCATCCGGCCAGCCGAGCAGGATCCACAAAACCGAAGCGACGATGATTGCCAGAATGGTCGAGGTTGCCGAGTACAGCATCAGCCCGCGATCGATGAACGGCGTCAAACGGCCGAGGCGCCAGTGCCGATAAACCGCGCGCCAGCTGTCCTGGCGCTCGCACAGAATCGCATCCTGCAAGCTGCGGCAGTCCTGCCACAAGTCGATGAACTCACCGAGGCGGTAAATGGCGTTGGAGAACAGCAACTGTTTGCGGTCCTCCAGCGCCTCGGCGCTCGGTTGCAACGCGTCGAGTTGATCTCTCAGTGCTTGCCAGCGCGCGAGATCGGCATCCCCATGGCTCAACCATTCCCGGGTGGCGGCGAGCAATGGCTGGAACTTTTCCACCAGTTCCGGTGTGCGACGTTCGAGGGCGTACAGCGAATCCTCGAGCGCATCGATCACCGGCAACAGGTGAATCATCCGCCCGCGCAGCTCCTTGGTGTTGCGCACGGTTTGCGGCCGCGCGCCTTCGTGGGGCAACTGGCCGATCATCAGTTCGAGGCTGTTGAAATTGGCGACCATGGCCATGCGCAGCGCGGTAACTTCTTCCGGCTGCACATCGCGGCTGAGAAACTTCAGGCTGTAGCTCGTCGCATCGGCGAACCACTTGCTCACCGCATCGTTGAACACCGGCGCCAGGCGCCGCGGCCAGAACATCGCGCCGACCACGGCGGCAACAGCGATGCCAAGGAAAATCTCTTCGGTGCGCGCCTCGGCTACGTCCCACACTGCCAGCGGATTATCGACCACCGGCAGGGCAATCAGCGGCAACGTGTAACCGGCCAGCATCAGCGCGTAGCTGTTGGCGGTGCGCAGGTGCAGGGACATGAACAGCAGAATGCCGGTCCACAAGGCGATAACCACCACCAACACATACGGGCTCTGCACAAACATCGGCACGAACAGCACCGCTGCCGCAGCACCCAGAAAAGTACCCGCCGCGCGGTAGAGTGCTTTGGAGCTTGTCGGGCCGAGAAACGGGCTGGAAACGATGTACACCGTGGCCATCGCCCAATACGGACGCGGCATTTGCATGAGCAGGGCGATGTACAGCGCAATCATCGACGCTGCAAAAGTACGCACCCCGTAAAACCAGTCACGGGCCGGCGGCATGCCAGTGAAAAAACCGTTCAAGAATTGACCACCACAGGCGAACTCGCCGCCTCAAAAGCCCTGAGTACCCGAAGCGTAGCCTCCAGATCACTGCGCTCGATGCCTTCCAGCACTTCATGGCGCAAGCGCACCAGTTCGGCCTCCACCGCCTGCACCAGCTCGCGGCCGGTATCGGTCAGGCTCAGGCACTTGGCGCGACGATCCTGGGCATCTTCAGTGCGACGGACGTAACCAGCCTGGCACAGCTGATCAAGCAGACGCACCAGCGACGGACTCTCCATCCCAGCCGCCTGCGCCACCTGCACCTGACGCACGCCCTCGCCCAAGCGCCCGATCATCAACAATGGAACGGCGCAAGCTTCGGAAATTCCGTAATTGACCAGCGTGGTCTGGCAGATCTTCCGCCAATGCCGGGCGGCCACCACCATGGCGCTGCTGATGTTCATCTGGAGACTGTCGAGGGGATCGGACACGGGTAAACGGACACTGTTAGTTTGCTAACTATCAATATCGCATTGGAGGGGAATTTCAGTCAAGTTTTGAAACAAATTGCCGCGCTTGGCCGAATGAGGGACACGCTGTGGGAAGGTATTTGGATCGACAGACACGATCATCCCAATGCGTATGGGAGAAATACGTCAACCAGAGAGCGTCACGGAGGGAGGCGTACCCACGAGTCGGATTCGTAATTTTCCGTAGAAAAAATCTACTGCGAGGGATAAAACGAAGTTTTTTTTACAGTAAGCAGGTTTTTTTTACATCTGAGCCTTTTCCCGCAATTTTTTTTACACGCTGCACCTCATGCCAAACGATAGATCCCGTTTGTGCGCAGACGGCAGAAACTCAAGCTTATAAGTCATCCAGGCTTACCGAAATGGGCGTTTCGTGAAGGCGCGAACGAACAATGTCAGCCAGCTCAAGATCATCAAGCCGCTCCATCATTGCTTCGTAAACTTCGGCCGGCACCATATAGCCCATGACGCGATTGTGGTTGAGAACAGCGACGGCACCACCGTGCGCACCGTTGAACACAGCAGTAGGATTTTTCTTCAGTTCAGAAACACTGACAGCCATATCGGCGAGAACGCTTTGCATAATAAAGACCTTAAATTGGGGCGTGATTTTTGGTCTATTTATGCCACTTGGACAACCTTGGCGTCAGACGTGACTGCAAATTCGCAATGATCACCCCGCCCGCCCCTTACGCAACATTACATCCAACCGATCCACCACATCCGCCCAATCCGCGTCTTCCAAAATTTCGTCGCGCAAAAGCTGCGCCTGACTTTCCGACCAGAAAAACGCGTCAGCCAGATGCAATTCCGGCTTGAGCGGGGAATGGCTGGCGATGAACTGGTCGATGCTGATCGGGTCGTCAGCGAGGCCGAGCTGTTTGAACAGGGCCGGGAGGCTGTGCTGCGGATTTTCCATGATCAACTCCTCTGGAATCGAGCCCGGCGTTACGCCGTTTGCTGCAGAGGAGTTGATCATAGCTGTCGCTGCGGGTTCAGGGCTTGGCGACGTCCGGCGAGCCTGCGGCCAGTTGCGCTGCTGGATAGACCGACTGCCATCCGCCGCCCAGCGCCTTATACAACCCGACCATTGCCAGGGAAACGCCGGTTGAGCTTTCCACCCATTGTTCCTGCGTGGCGAGCAAGGCGCTCTGCACGGTGAGAACGTTGACGAAATCGACCACGCCTTCGACGTATTGCTGTTGCGCGGTGCGCAGGGCGATCTGGTTCTGGCGCACGGCTTCGGCAAGGCTGTCGCGACGGCGCTGACTGGCGTTGTAGGCGGTCAACTGGTCGTCGATTTCATGCCAGGCGCGCAGCACGGTTTGCTGGTAGGCGATGGCCGCTTCCTGTTGCTGGGCTTCACGCAGTTGCAGCATGCCGCGCAGGCGTCCGCCGTCGAACAACGGCAAGCTGAACTGCGGACCGATGGCAAAGGCGCGCGAGCCCCAGGAACCGAAGTCGCTGAGCTGCATCGCCTGCGAACCGAGGTTGCCGGACAGGGTGATGCGCGGATAAAAATCGCCCTTGGCTACGCCGATGCTGGCGGTGGCGGCGTGCAGGCGTGCTTCGGCCTGGCGGATATCCGGGCGCCGTTCGGCCAGTTGCGAAGGCAGGCCGATGGCGACTTGCAGCGGCGACTGCGGCACCGCCGCGTCTGTGGATAACTCCTTCGCCAAGGCCTGCGGTGGTTCACCCATCAACAGACTGATCGCGTTGATCAGTTGCGCCTGACGCTGCTCAAGTGCCGGCAGGCGTGCCTCAATGGCAGCGACCTGCGCGGCAGCTTCGGCGACGTCGAGATCGGTCGCCACGCCATCGGCCAGACGCAACTGCGAGAGTTTCAGGCTGTGCCGGGCAACGTCAAGGTTCTGCTCGGTGACGGCGCGAGTGTTCTGCACGCCACGCAGTTGGATGTAGTTTTGTGCGGTGTCGGCGAGCACCGTGAGCAACACACCGCGACGATCGTTTTCTGCCACTTCGAGATTGGCGTCGGCGGCTTCGGTTTCGCGGCGCACACGGCCCCAGAAGTCCAGCTCCCAGGCGGCCGAAAAGCCAGCGTCCCACAGGTTGAAAGCGGAATCGCCGTTATGCCCGGACGGATCGTTCAGGCCCTCGCCACTGTTGCGCTTGCGTGCGTAGCTACCGGTAGCGGCGCTGTTCGGATAACGCTCGGCGGTGATCACTTGGCGTGCAGCGCGGCTTTGTTGCAGGCGGCTGCTGGCCAGTTGCAGGTCGAGGTTGTTGCTCAGTGCGCGTTGGGTGAGCGCGGAAAGCTGCGGATCGTGGAACGTTTCCCACCAGTGTTCGTTCAGCGGTTCGCTGACGGCCTGGCTGGGGGCCGACCGGGCCGGTTTAGCCCAGTCGGCAGGTTGCGTGGCCTCGGGTTTCTGGAAGTCGGGGCCAACGGTGCAGGCGCTGAGGCTGATTGCAAGCAAGGCACTCAGGGTGAGTTGCTGCCACTGGCGTCTTCGCGAGCAGGCTCGCTCCCACAGGGGGAACGCATTGCAAAATGTGGGAGCGAGCCTGCTCGCGAAGGCATTGGCCGATTCACCACCAATCATCGCTGCGTCACCTCGCGCCCGGACGCCGCTGAACTCGCCGTATCAATGCTTGCCTCCACCGACATCCCTACCCGCAAGCGCTCGGCCAGTGGCTGCCCCGGTTCCAGCACGATTTTCACCGGGATGCGCTGCACCACCTTGGTGAAGTTACCGGTGGCGTTGTCCGGTTTCACCGCTGCGAAAGTCACCCCCGTTGCCGGCGCGACGCTCTCGACGCGGCCACTCAACGCTTCGCCACCCAAGCTGTCGACACGCACTTGCACGTCCTGCCCCGGCTGCACATCGGTTAATTGGGTTTCCTGAAAATTGGCAACCACATAGGCCTGCTGCAACGGCACCACCGCCAGCAGTTTGCTACCTGGCGTCACATAGGCACCGACACGCACCGCGCGCTCGCCGACCATGCCGTCCTGCGGTGCGGTGATGCGCGTATAGGACAGGTTGAAACTGGCGATTTCCAGCGCCGCCTGCGCGTGTTTCAGATTGCCTTCGGCGGCGTTGCGCTGGGCAGTAAGGATCTCTACCTGCTTGCGTTCGGCCGCCAGTTTCGCCGTTGCCGTGTCGAGGCGTGCCGAGGCCTGATCAATTCGCGTGCGTGCCTGCTGTGCGTTCTGCACCGTACCGGCGCCAACACCGGCGAGGTGGTTGTAGCGGTTCAGTTCCTGCTGAGCGAAGGCCATTTCTGCCTTGGCCGAGACCACCGAAGCCTGCGCCTGGGCGATCAGCGATGCCTGCCGTTCCAGGGTCGCGTTGGCGTTCTGCAACTGCGCCCGCGCCACCAGGGTTTGCGCATCCGCCGCTTCGGCTGCCGCACGCAAGTCACGGTCATCGATCAGCGCCAGCAACTGCCCGGCCTTCACTTGCTGGTTATCTTCGACCAGCACCTGCTTGATGAACCCGGCCACGCGCGGCACGACCAGCGTGTAGTCGGCCGAGACAAAAGCGTCATTGGTGGTTTGCTCGGTGCGTTTGCCGAACAGCCCGGGCATCGCCAGGTACACCAGCACGCCGACCGCCAGCGCGGCAGCCACGGCCACCGCGAGTTTTTGTTTGGATTGAGTCGTCATAAAAACCTTCTGTTTCAGTGCAGCAATCAGGTCGGCGCACGCGGCGGATAAATCCGCGTCGGCAGCCAGAAAATCAGCAGGATCAGCGTCACCGCGACGCCGGACATGCACACGTAGAGATCGGAAGAAGTCAGCACCACGGCCTGTTCGTGCAGGCGATGGGCAAGGCCCGGATCGCTGTGGTCGGCCAGCGGCGAGTTGCCGAGGCTGTCGACCAGCACCGTCGAATGGAAATGCAGGCGCGCGGTGGTCAGCGCTTCGATCACCCCGGTGGCGACCACCGCAGCGAGGCCTTTCACAGTGTTGAACCACGCCGACGCGAAGGGGCCATCCAGCGGCGTGATGCTGCCGGTCGACAACATCAGCAGCGGTAACACCGCCATCGGCTGGCCGAAAATCTGCAGCCATTGCAGAACGTAAAAATCGTCACGGATCCACGCCGACGTCAGGTGCGAACCGCCCAGACAGGACAGCGCCAGCATGCTCAACCCGATCCCGAGCACCCAGCGGCAATCGACCCAGCGCAAGTTACACAGCGCCGCCACCAGCGGCAGTGCAAGCAATTGCGGCAACGCAGCGATGAGCATGATCGGCGCGGTTTGCGCCGGGCGATAACCTTGCACCTGAGCCAGATAACTCGACGGAATCAGCACCACCGCCAGCAGCACGACCAGCACCCCGGCCAAGGTGATCAGCGCGAACGACAGATTGCGAATGCCGAGCATCTGCAATTTGAAAAACGGAATCGGCTGCGACCATTCATTGATCATGAAAGCCACCAGCAGCAGCGAACCGGCGCCGAGCAGTCCGCAGATCAGGTTCGATTCGAACCAGTCCAGCCGATTGCCTTGTAACAGGCCAATCACCAGCATGCAGATCGCTGGAAAGCCCAGCAGCAGGCCTTTCCAGTTGAACGACTTCAGCCGCTCCAGCCGCAGCGGATCCTGCGGCAAGCCGTAGGCGACGGCGGCCATAGCGATCAGGCACGGCACGATGATCTGCCAGAAGGTCCATTGCCAGCCGACGTATTCGGTCCACAGACCGGCCAGCGGCGTGCCGAGGCCAGGGCCGAACGTTGCGGTCAGTGCGTAGCCGGCCAGTCCGTACAGTTTGATGTTTGCGGGCAAAAAGCGCAGCGCGACGGTCATCAGCATCGGCGGCAACGCACCGCCGGCCAGACCTTGGAGGATGCGCATCAACAGCAGACTTTCGTAATTCGGGGCGAACGGACACAGGACGCCGAGCGCGGTAAACAGGCCGATTGCGCATAGGGTGAAGCGGCGCAGCGAAAAGGTCACCGAGCACCACGGCGCAAAGGCCATGGCCGCGACCGATGTGGCGGTGTAGCTCGCGACCAGCCAGGTGCCTTCGTCGTAGCCGATGTGTAGCGCGCCACGGATATCGGCCAGCGCGACTTTGGTGACCATCTCGTTGAGGCCCGAGACCAGCACGGCCAACAGCACGCCGACCAGACCGATGATGATCCGCGCCCCGAACACCGGGGGCGTGGTCGCCGTCGCCGGGCTGGCCGCGGCGAGGGGTGCCGTGACCGTCAGGGATGTCATGAATGAAAACTCCGGGGGGGTGAAATACCGGAGCATTTTAGTGGGGCTTAGTGCTGACGAAAATTGACTTATTGGCAGGTTATAAGTGCATCAGACACAACAGTTATCCCTGTAGGAGTGAGCCTGCTCGCGATAGCGGTGTGTCAGTTTGAAAATCCGTCGGCTGGTGTACCGCTATCGCGAGCAGGCTCACTCCTACAGGGGATTTGTGTGAAATTCGGGATCAGGGTTGTGCCGCCAGCCATGTCTCATCGCAGCAGGCCTTGAGCGTTTCGCGCAGCCAGCGGTGGGCGGGGTCCTTGTCGAAACGCGGGTGCCAGGCCTGGGTCAGCATCAGCATGGGCAGCGGAATCGGCAGGTCGAATGAACGCAGCTTCAGGCCCAGTCTCCGAACGCTGAGCAGCGCTTCCTTGGGCACCGGCAGGATCAGGTCGGAGTCCGGCAAGGCGAACATCGCCGCATGAAAACTCGGCGCAATCACTGCCACCCGCCGTTCCAGCCCCAAAGCATTCAATGCCGTGTCAATAGGCCCGCGGGCGATACCCCGGCGCGACATGCTGATATGCGAGAAACCGGCGTAGCGCTCAGCGGTGATCTCGCCGTCGAGCAACGGGTGATCTTCGCGCACAAGCCCGACGAAGTGAGTGGAGAACAGATTCTGGATTTTCACTTCCGGCGTGACGGGCCGGGTATTGCTCACGCTCAGATCGATCCGTCCTTCGCGCAGTGCCTCGTCATCGCCATCGCCTTCGGGGACGAAGCGCAGCTCGCAGTGCGGTGCCAGTTGATCAAGGGTGTCGAACAACTTGCCGCCGTAGACACCGATGAAAAAGTCGTTGGCGCGAATGCTGAAACGCCGCCGCAAAGTGCCCAACTCCACGCTGTCGGCCGAACGGAACAGCAGCGCCGCCTGCTCGACCACGTCGCGCACTTGTTCGCGCAATTCCAAAGCTTTGGGAGTCGGCACCAGACCGCGTCCGGCACGTACCAGGATCGGATCGCCGATGGCTTCGCGGATGCGCGTCAGCGTGCGGCTCATCGCCGCCGGGCTGAGGTTCATTCGCCGCGCCGCACCGACCACACTGCCCTCGTCGAGCAAGGCATCGAGGGCGACCAGCAGGTTCATGTCCGGGAGTTGCATGCTGAGCACTCATGGCTGATCTGGATTGATCCGGGCGCAATGCTAGCAAACATCCTTCAAGAGTGGCGGTGCCGAAGCGGACGCCATCGCTGGCAAGCCAGCTCCCACATTGGTTGAGAGAGCTCATAGAATTTTTGACCTGCCGAAAAACCTGTGGGAGCTGGCTTGCCAGCGATCCGGCCGGCCCAGCCAACGAATATCTCAGCGCTGCATACCCCACCGCTTAACAGTCACTCGCTCCAACGTATCAAACACCAGATTCTCCACCAGCAAACCAATCAGAATCACCACCGCCAACCCGGCAAACACCTTGTCGGTGTACAGCTCATTGCGATTCTGGAAGATGTACCAGCCCAACCCGCCCTTGCCGCTGGTCGCACCAAACACCAATTCGGCAGCGATCAACGTGCGCCAGGCAAACGCCCAGCCAATCTTCAGCCCCGCGAGAATCGATGGCAGCGCCGCCGGGATCAGGACGAACAACACCAGCCGCAGCCCCTTGAGTCCGTAGTTGCGCCCGGCCATGCGCAGGGTTTCGGAGACGCCGAGAAAACCGGCATAAGTATTGAGCGCCAGCGCCCACAACACCGAATGCACCAGCACGAAAATCAGGCTGTTCTGCCCCAGGCCAAACCACAGCAGGGCCAGCGGCAACAGGGCAATCGCTGGCAACGGATTGAACATCGAGGTCATCGTGCTCAACAGATCGCGTCCCAACTGCGTCGACACTGCCAGGGTGGTCAAGGCAAACGCCAGAACAATGCCGATCAAGTACCCCTTGATCAGCACCACCAGGGATATCCACACCTTGGCCAACAGCTCGCCACTGAGCAGGCCGTCGAACAAGGCGTGGGCGGTTTGCAGAAAGCTCGGCAGCATCAGATCGTTGTTCTGAATCCGAGCGACCACCTCCCAGACGATCGCCAACACGGTCAGGATCAGGCTTTTGCGCAGCCAGCCCTGTTGCCACAACCGCGTGCCGAGCGGTAATTCGCGCTCGACCGGCACTGCGGTCAGCGGCTCGAGCACGGTTTCGAATTCTTCACGCACGGATGATGAATGGCTCATCAGGTAATCCTCCTGGCCGCTCAATAGGCGATGCGAATATCGCTGAAGTCGTGGTCACGCTCGGTCTCTGGCGACTGACCTTCATCAAACAGCAGACGATGAATGCGCCGCGCCGACTCCTGAAACGCCACGCCGCCGAGGCTGTGCAGATCGTATTGATGGCTGTGCACTTCGGCGCGCACCCGGCCCGGATGCGGCGACAGCAGAAGAATGCGATTGCCCACCACCAGCGCTTCTTCAATCGAATGGGTGACGAACAGCAACGTGAAACGCACTTCCTCCCAGAGCAGTAGCAACTCCTCCTGCATCTTGCGTCGCGTCAGCGCGTCGAGGGCGGCGAAGGGTTCGTCCATCAACAGAATTTTCGGCTGCATCGCCAGCGCCCGAGCGATCGCCACCCGCGCTTTCATGCCGCCGGACAAGGTGTGCGGGTAGGCGTCGGCGAACGCCGCCAGGCCGACCTTTTCCAGATAGTGCAGCGCACGGTGTTCCGCGTCTTTTTTGTTCAAGGTGCGCGAGGCGAGCAGCGGAAACATCACGTTCTGCTTCACGGTTTTCCACGGCGGCAATTGGTCGAATTCCTGGAACACCACAATTCGGTCCGGCCCCGGCGCATCGACGCGCTGGCCTTGCAGGCGGATTTCGCCTTCGCAGGGCTGGATGAACCCGGCGACCGCTTTGAGCAACGTGGACTTGCCGCAACCGGACGGGCCGAGCAGCACATAGCGGTCGGCCGGATCGATTTCAAAACTGACCTGGTGGGTGGCGCGCACCACGCGTTGCGGCGTGCGGTATTCGAGGCTGACGCGATCGACCGCCAGCAACGCGTCGCTGCGGGCAATCGGGTTGCTGGCCGCGTGGCCTGGCAAGGGAGCATTCATGGTTCAGCGGTCTCCGGCAAATCAGAAAGGCGCATCGCCCTGAATGGTCGTGCGATACAGCTTGCGGCGCAGGTGCGCCGGGCAACCGGCGGCCAGGTGGATCAGCGAACGGTTGTCCCAGAACACCAGATCATGCGGCTGCCACTGATGGCGGTAGATGTTTTGCGGCAACACGCTGTGGGCGTACAGCTCGGCCAGCAATTGACGGCTCTCGTCGTCCGGCAGGCCGACGATGCGCGTGGTGAAGCCTTCGCTGACGAACAAGGCCTTGCGGCCGTTTTCCGGATGGGTGCGCACCACCGGGTGCACGACTTCGGCGACTTGCGCCAGTTGCTCCGGGGTCAGGGTCGGCCGCCAGTTACCTTCGAATTTGGTTTCGCTGTAGCGCGCGGTATAGGAATGCGCGGCGAAGCGTCCTTCGACCGCGTTACGCAACGCAGCTGGCAGCTCATCCCAGGCTTTGTGCATGTCGGCAAACAGCGTGTCGCCGCCCTCGGCGGGCAGCTCCTGCGCGTGCAGCATCGAGCCAAGGCTCGGCAGTTCTTTGTAAGAAAGATCGGAATGCCAGAACTTGCCGGCGTCACCGAGACCAACGTTCTGGCCGTTTTCGATGATATTGGAAACGATGAGGATTTCCGGGTGATCCGCCAGCAGGAATTGCTTGAGCACGTGGATCTGCAACACACCGAAGCGGCGGCTGAAGTCGATTTGCTGTTGTGGGGTGATCTGCTGATTGCGGAAAACCACGACATGGTGATCCAGGTGCGCGCGGTGAATGCGCGCAAAATCCTCATCGTTGACTGGCCGGCTCAGGTCCAGACCAACAATTTCGGCGCCGACGGCACCGCTGAACGGACGAATTTCAAAGCTTTGTGGCGCGGCGGTCACGGCGCTCGGGGTGGCAGTAGCTGCGGACATCAATCATCTCCCACGCACGGCGCGCTCACGGGCGCGCACGTCGATCAGACACTCACGCTCGATTGCGTGTCGGTTCAGGTCGTGCGGCGCGCCGATTGGTCGGCAGGTGCGCAGGTGGGTGACTTTATCGCTATAAGAATGGGAAATTAAATACCGTTAATGAATAACGATATGGCGAATGGTGAGGAGGTGGACTGACGATTTGTGTCACTTACCGACAGATATGTAGCGCCTCAGAGCATGCTATCGCGAGCAGGCTCACTCCTACAGTGATCGCATTCCATCTGAAGGAATGCAATCCAATGTAGGAGTGAGCCTGCTCGCGATGGGGCCAGCAAGGTCGCTGAAGGATCAACGCTCGTGCAACGCCTCTGCCCGAGCCCGGATAATCGGCTTGAGCAGATAACTCAACACCGATTTCTTGCCGGTAATGATGTCCACCGAAGCGACCATCCCCGGAATGATCAGCAAGGGCTTCTCATCCGTGCCCAAATGGCTGCGCTCAGTGCGCACCTTGATCACGTAGTAAGTGGTTTTCTTGTCTTCGTCAGTGATGGTGTCGGCGCCGATTTGCTCCAGCTGTGCCTTCAGCCCGCCATAGATGGTGTAGTCATACGCGGTGAATTTGACGATCGCTTCCTGCCCCGGATGCAGGAAGGCGATGTCCTGCGGGCGGATCTTGGCTTCGACCAGCAGGGTGTCGTCCAGCGGCACGATTTCGACCATGTCACTGCCCGGCTGGATCACGCCGCCAATGGTGTTGACCAACAATTTATTGACGATGCCGCGCACCGGCGAGGTGACCAGCGTACGGCTGACGCGGTCTTCCAGGGCTTTGCCGGTGGCTTGAGCCTTATTCAGATCGGTGCGCGCTTCGTTGAGCTGGGTCAGCGCTTCGCTACGGAATTTGCCCCGGGTCTCGTCGATTTTGCGCTGCACTTCCTTGATCGCCGATTCGGCGCGCGGAATCGCCAGGGTTGTGGCATCGAGCTGACCCCGGGTTTCCACTTCGGCACGCTTGAGGCGCAACACTTCCACCGGAGACACCGCGCCCTGCGCCACCAGCGGCTCGGACATGTTGATTTCCTGGCGCTGCAAGCCGAGCTGCTGACGGTACTGCGCCTGCTTGGAGCTGAACTCACGCAGCTCTTGCTGACGCTGGATCAACTGCTCCTGCAGGCCGCCGATCTCGTCATGCAATTGCTGGCGACGGCTGATGTACAGGGACTCTTCGCTTTTCGCTTGACCCGGCACGGCCTTGAGCACGTCTTCGGGGAAGTTCAGTGGGCGGTCGTCGACTTCGGCGCTCAGACGCTCGACCCGCAACAGCATCGACAGGCGATCGGCCTCGGTTTCGCCAACATTGGAGGCAAAACGCGTGTCGTCGAGGCGAATCAGCGGCGCGCCGGCCTCGACGATCTGGCCTTCCTTGACGAACAGCTCGGAGACGATCCCGCCTTCAAGGTTCTGGATTTTCTGAATCTTCGACGACGGAACCGCCTTGCCGTCGCCCTTGGTCACTTCATCGATCACGGCGAAGTTGGCCCAAAGCATGAGGAACACAAAGAAGCCGATGATCGCCCAGATGGTCAGGCGCACAACGCGCGGGGCGTCTTCGATCAGCGCCTTGTTGACCTCCGGCAGCGGCTGGCCCTGCAGCGAGGCAGAACCCTTGAAGTAACGACGGATCGACTCCTTGACACCGGACTTAAGCAACACTGATCTGCCCCTTCTTCAACGCTTCCATCACCGCGGCTTTCGGGCCGTCGGCGAGAATCTGCCCGCGGTCGATCACCAGCAGACGATCGACCAGCGACAACAGCGAAGCCCGATGCGTGACCAGCACCACGGTCTTGTTTTCGATCACCGCCGCGAGGCGTTGCTTGAGGCGTTCTTCGCCGGTGTTGTCCATTGCACTGGTCGGCTCGTCCATCAGCAGAATCGGTGGATTGAGCAGCAGCGCCCGCGCAAGCGCAACGTTCTGCCGTTGGCCGCCGGAGAGGTTCTGCCCACGCTCGCCAACTTGCAGCTCGTAACCTTGCGGGTGCAGGCGGGCGAATTCGTGGACGCCGGCCAGCTCGGCAGCTTGCAGGACTAATTCGTCTTCTACATAACGTGCGCCGGAAACCAGGTTGTCACGCAACGTGCCGGACAGCAGTTGAATGTCCTGTGGCACGTAGCCGATGTTGTAGCGCAGTTCGCTGACGTCGATCTGACGGATGTCCACGCCATCGACCAGCAACGCGCCGTCGTCCGGCTGATACAGGCCGACCAGCAGTTTGGCCAGAGAGCTTTTGCCCGAGCCGCTGCGGCCGATGATGCCGATTTTCTCGCCGGGACGGATCACCAGGTTGATGTTTTTCAGCGCCGGGTTCTGCTGGTCCGGATAGGTGAAATTGAGCTGGCGGCACTCGATCGCGCCTTGCAGCACCTTGCGGCTCAACGGGCGCTCCTCGAAATTGCGCTCCTGTGGCAGCTCCATCATCTGGTCGACCGAGGTCATGGTCACCCGTGCCTGTTGATAGCGAGTGAGCAGACCGGACAGCGAGGCCAGCGGGCTCAGGGCGCGGCCACTGAGCATGTAGCAGGCGATCAGCCCGCCCATGCTCAGGTTGCCGGCGATGATCTGGTACACGCCGAAGACAATCATGATTACCCCGGCCAGTTGCTGGATCAGCAGGGTGATGTTCATCGCCAGGCCGGAAAGCATTTTCACCCGCAGCTCGAGACGGCTGAGGGTGCCGATGGTCTGCTCCCACTGATACTGGCGCTCGCTTTCGGCGTTGTTGACCTTGACCGCGTCGAGGCCGGCGAGGGTTTCGATCAGGCTTGACTGGCGCTCGGCACCGAGGGCCATGGTGCGTTCCATGGTTGCCACCAGCGGCTTCTGCAAGGCGTAGCCGATCAGCAGCGCAATCGGGAACGCCAGCACCGGAATCCACACCAGATGCCCGCCGAGAATTGCGATGACGATGAAAATCAGAAGGGTGAACGGCAGGTCGATCAGGCTGGTCAGGGTCAGCGAGGCGAGGAAGTCGCGCAGGCTCTGAAACTCATGAATGTTCTGCGCAAAACTGCCGACCCGCGCCGGGCGGTACTTCATCGCCATGCCGACGATGCGCTCGAACAGCGTGGCGGAGATGATCAGGTCGGTTTTCTTGCCCGCCAGATCCAGACACAAGCTGCGCAGGCTCTTGAGGATCAGGTCGAAGATGTAGGCGCCAGTGATGCCCAGCGCCAATACCCACAGGGTCGCCTCAGCCTGGTTCGGCACCACGCGGTCATAGACGTTCATCACGAACAGCGGCGCGGCCATGGCGATGATGTTGATCAGGAAACTGGCGGCGATCGCATCGGCGTACAGCCAGCGCGAACGCTTGAGGGTGTCGCGAAACCACGAACGTGCACGCGGAATCAGCGTGCCGTGGTTGACGTCGAATTTATGCTGCGGCTGGGCGAAGAACACTTTGCCGATGTAATCGTCAGTCAGCAGTTCGCGGCTGACCACCGATTCGCCGCCATCGCTTTCACTGAGCAGCACCCGCGCTTCGTTTTCGCCCTGCCAGCCGAGCAGGACGGCGCTACGGCCATCCTTGAGCAGCAATAGCGCGGGCATGGCAATCGCCGGAATTTCTTCGAGCTTGCGCTGCAACACCCGACCTTGCAGGCCGGCACGAGCCGCCGCACGCGGCAGCAACTCGACGCTCAGGCGCTGTTTGGGCAGCGGCAGGCCGGTGGTCAGCATCGCCGCGCTGGCGGGTTTCTGGTGGAGCATGCAAAGGGCGAGCAGACCGTCCAGTAACGGATCGTCGTGCAACGCGCGCGGATCATGACTGAGATGAACTCGACTGACTTCTGATTCCACGCTCGACACTCTTTGACAGTTGAAAGGGATAACTCAATTCATCCCAGGCAGCTGGACCTTGGGCTTCACGTCGTTCTGCACAACGGATGCCAACGGCGCGACCACTCCCTGGCTTCTGAGCAACTCGCCCATGGTCGCCTTGATTCGGTACTGAGTAAATAACTGAATGTTCTTGATTTCCGCCAGACGCCGCGAGGCGGTGAACAGCTCGTTTTCGCTGTCGAGCAAGTCGAGCAGGGTTCGCTCACCGAGGCTGAATTGACGCTGGTACGCGGTGCGCACCGAGGTGCTGTGATCGACGTATTGCTGAGCGATCGGCACTTGCGCGTTGGCGTTGTTCAAGGCGTTCCAGGCCAGGCCTAGCTCTTCGTTCAACTGCCGCAGGGCGTTGTTGCGGATGTCCAGCGCCTGGTTGGCCAGGTACGACTTGGATTCCAGGTCGGCCTTGTTGCTGCCGCCCGAATAGAGGTTGAAGCGCATGCGCAGCATGGCCTGCCATTCGTTGTTGTGGCCGTTCTGGCCGTCGAGATCGTTGTCGGCGGTGCGCCCCAGTTCGGCATCGAAACGTGGGTAGAAGGTCGACTTGGCGGTGGCGTACTGTTTTTCGGCCGCGGCGATATCCGACTCTGCCGAACGCAGGATCGGGCTGTTTTCCAGCATCTGCGCGCGGGCTTCGTTGAGGTTGGCCGGCATCATCGCCATGAACGGCGCCGGGCGTTCCAACTGATCGGGCATCTGGCCGACGGCGCTGAGGAAGTTGGTTTCGGCGTCGGCGAGGTTGGTCTGCTCGGTGATCAGGTTGTTGCGGGCCTGGGCCATCCGCGCTTCAGCCTGGTCGAGGTCGGCACCGCTGCCGACGCCGCGCTGGGTGCGCAACTGGATCTGATCGTAGATGCGCTGGTGACTTTTGAGGTTTTCCTCCGCCAGTCGGACGAATTCGCGGCGGGTCAGCACGTCCAGATACACCTGGGCGACGGTCAGTGCGGTGCGCTCGGAGGTGCCGAGCAAGGAATAGGCACGGGAGCTGACGTTGGCTTGTTGACGCGCAACCTCGTTGGACGTCGCAAAACCGTCAAAAACCATTTGCGAGAGACGTAAACTTGACTCGCTGCGGTTCAACGTCTCCCAGTGATTGCCGCCACCGTTGGCCCGAGTGGTCACGCTGTCGGTGCCCTCACGGCCATAACCGCCCAGCAGATCGACCTTGGGCAGGTATCCCCCCTTCGCCGCCTTTAACTGATAATCCGCCGCCAATCGACTGTTGACCCCCGCCTGAACCTCCGGATGGACATCCAAAGCCTGTTGCATGGCTTCTGGTAAGGATTGTGCTTGTACAAAAGAGGCGGCGAGAGCGAAGGGAGCGGCGAGGAGCAAAAGCGAACGCATGGTTGGAATTTCCCGGAACTTCTTGTCTTGAATCACAGCAGAACGTGGCGCTGCGTCGGATGATGGCAACCCGGAATGACCGTATGTCGGAAAGTTCAAAACAGGAACTGGATCACACGCTGAAGGACAGGTCGCCGCGGAAATATCAATGTGACATTACTGGGACGATTGTTTAGGATGGCTCCCAGAAGGTCAATAGTTTGGCATAAAGTAAATATCGAAAAACTATAGCCAAAATATTGACGAAACAAAGCGTCAACTTGTTATCGAATTTTTTAAAAGTACGTCCAGACTGAAGTGGCGCGATGGCCCGTCAGGTCCATGGAAGTCAACTGAATGTGGCACCCCGGAGAGTCTTCAATGAGCAGTGTTGTTGCCGTCGTCAAAAGCATTGTCGGTCAGGTTTTCGTGGTGTCCCCAGAGGGCGTGCGTCGGGTACTCGTTGAAGGCGATCGCCTGTATGTCGGCGACCAGATCGATACCGGTCTGTCCGGCGCCGTGTCGCTGGAACTGGCCGATGGCCGCACTCTGGATCTGGGTCGAGACACCCAGTGGAGCGCCAACGCACCCGACTCCAGCACCGACCTGGCCGAAGCCACCGCGCAGGCAGCGCCGTCGGTAGCAGAACTGCAGCAAGCCATCGCCGCCGGTGTCGACCCGACCACCGCCCTTGAGTCCACCGCCGCCGGCCCGAGCGCCGCAGGCACAGGTGGCGCGGCGGGCGGCGGTCACAGCTTCGTGATGCTCGACGCCACCGCTGGCCGTGTCGATCCGACCATTGGCTTCCCGACAGCGGGGATCAACGCTGCCGGGCAGGTCGCGCAGAACACCACGGGCGGCCAGACCACCGACACCACCGCCAATGCACTGCGTGACTCGACCCTGAGCCTCAGCGCCACGCCGACCATCACCGAAGCCGGCGGCGTGCTGGTGTACACCGCAACCCTGACCCAGGCGCCGCTCACCGACCTGACCATCACCTTGTCCAACGGCGCAGTGATCGTCATCCCGGCTGGCTCGACCACCGGCACCGTCAACGTGCCGCTGGCGCCGAACGACACGGTGTACAACGACCCGACCCAGATCGACGTGACCGTCACCGGCACCACCGGCGGCAACGGCATCACGGTGACCCCGCCGACCACTCCGGCGACGACGCAAGTCACCGACACCGTCGACACCACCACCGTCACCCTGACGACAGCCCCGAGCGTCACGGAAGGTGGGCAGATCACCTACACCGCGACCCTGACCGATCCGGCGCAGACACCGGTAACCGTCACTCTATCGAACGGCTCGACCATCACCATCGCTGCCGGCCAGACGACTGGCACCGTCAATGTGCCAACTGCCGCCAACGACGTGTACAACAATGGCAGCACCGTCAGCACCACCATCACTGGCGCTACCGGCGGCAATTTCGAAAATCTGGTGCCGAACCCGACGCCTGCGGTCACCACGATCACTGATTCGGTCGATAACACCGGCCTTACTTTGACCGCGACCAACAACATCGTTGAAGGCGGCCAGATCACTTACACCGCGACGCTGACCAACCCGGCGCAAACTCCGGTTACCGTCACTCTGTCCAACGGCTCGACCATCACCATCGCTGCTGGCGAAACCACTGGCACCGTCAACGTGCCGACAGCCGCCAATGACGTGTACAACAATGGCAGCACCGTCAGCACCACCATCACTGGCGCTACAGGCGGCAATTTCGAAAATCTGGTGCCAAGCAACACGCCTGCGGTCACCACGATTACCGATTCGGTGGACAACACCGGCCTGACTTTGACGGCAACCAACAACATCGTTGAAGGCGGCCAGATCACTTACACCGCGACGCTGACTAACCCGGCGCAAACTCCGGTAACCGTCACCCTGTCGAATGGCTCGACCATCACCATTGCCGCTGGCGAAACCACCGG
>NZ_JABWQS010000065.1:0-23022 GCF_014268545.1 Pseudomonas sp. SWRI81 | reverse complement strand
GGTTTTTCGGTGAACCCGGGCTTTCGGGCAAACCACACATCCCCTGTGGGAGCGAGCCTGCTCGCGAAGGGGGCGACTCGGTATCACGCCTGGCGATTGGCATACATCCGACACTCCGCCAGCAACGCCAGCAGATTCGGATCGCGTTCCTTGGCCTTCAGAAACACCACACCAATGTGCTGTTGCAATCGGTATTTTTCCTGCAACGGAATCAGCTTCACCCGGTTCTCGTACACCGCCGCAATCCGCCCTGGCAGCAAGGCGTAACCCACGCCCGAACTGACCATGCTCAGCAGGGTGAAAATGTCATTCACCTGCATCGCCACCTTCGGCTCGAACCCCGCTTGTTTGAACACCCGCACACCATCCTGATGCGTGGCAAAACCCTGGGTCAGGGTGATGAAGGTTTCATCACGCACTTCCGCCAGATCCACTTCACTGCGCTGGGCAAACTTTGAATCCGCCGGGGTGGCGAGGAAGATGTCGTCGGAGAACAGCGCAATCTGCTCGCAATCCGGATCGTTGATGCTGTCGTCCAGCGACACCAGAATCGCGTCGACTTCCATGTTTTTCAGCTTGTAGAGCAGGTCGATGTTCGAGCCGAGGATCAGGTCGATGTTGAGTTCGCTGCGGCGGATTTTCAGGCCCATGATCAGCTGCGGCACGGTCTTTACCGTCAGCGAATACAGCGAGCCAAGCTTGAAGCGTTCTGCAGAGAACCCGGCGGCTTCGCGGGTCAGGCGCACGCTTTCGACCACGTCGTTGATCAGCTTCTGCGCGCGCTCTTCCAGCACGTAAGCGCTTTCCAGCGGCGTCAGGTTGCGGCCTTCGTGTTTGAACAGCGGGCAGCGCAGGGCGTTTTCCAATGAGTGAATGGCGCGGTGCACGCTGACATTGCTGGTCTGCAGTTCGGCGGCGGCGCGGGCGAGGTTGCCGGTGCGCATGAAGGCGAGGAACACCTCGAGTTTTTTCAGGGTCAATTCTTCGTCGATCAGCATGGCGCGGACTCTTTTTGGTATCGGCCGATTGTGCACGGTATGCGCCGCCCTTTGTAGGAGCTGCCGAAGGCTCGGGCCGCGATCGGACGATCTTTTGATCTTTTAAACGGAAACATTGCGCTTTTACGCTCGAGGCCCGAGCCTTGCGCGCTGCGGTAATGAATATGAGGTGTGCGATACATGTATCACGGGGAAAAACTTAACGCCTGGACCCATCTGGTCGGAGCCATCGCAGCGTTTATCGGCGGCGTGTGGATGCTGGTGGTTGCCAGCCTCGACGGCAGTCCATGGAAGATCGTCAGCGTGGCGATTTACGCCTTCACCTTGCTGGTGCTCTACAGCGCCTCGACCGTGTACCACAGCGTGCGCGGGCGCAAGAAAGCGATCATGAAGAAGGTCGATCACTTTTCGATCTACCTGCTGATCGCCGGCAGCTACACGCCGTTCTGCCTGGTGACCCTGCGTGGCCCATGGGGCTGGACGCTGTTCGGGATTGTCTGGGGGCTGGCGTTGATCGGGATTCTGCAAGAGATCAAACCGCGTTCCGAAGCGAGGATTCTGTCGATCGTGATTTACGCGGTGATGGGCTGGATTGTGCTGGTCGCGGTTAAACCGCTGATCGCCGCATTGGGCACGGCGGGGTTTACCTGGCTGGCGTCGGGCGGGGTTTTGTACACGGTGGGGATTATCTTTTTTGCCCTGGATCATCGGTTGCGGCATGCCCATGGCATCTGGCATCTGTTCGTGATTGCCGGGAGTCTGCTGCACTTTGTCGCGATTCTGTTTTATGTCCTTTAAACACCGCCATTCCCTTGTAGGAGTGAGCCTGCTCGCGATTGCGTCAGTTCAGTCAATGAGTGGTGGCTGATGCACCGCTATCGCGAGCAGGCTCACTCCTACAGGGACGTGCTCCAATCGAGACTCTAAAAGTCACCCCAAAGCTGTTGTGCAACAGCCAGCGCCACCACCGGCGCAGTCTCGGTGCGCAGCACCCGCGGGCCGAGGCGGGCGGCGTGGAAACCGCTGGCCTTGGCCTGCTCGACTTCGGCATCCGACAAGCCCCCTTCAGGCCCGATCAGGAACGCCAGCGTCGCCGGTTTCGCATGGCTGACCAGCGGCTCGGCCACCGGGTGCAGCACCAGCTTCAACTCGGCTTCGGTCTGCTTGAGCCAATCCGCCAGCAGCACAGGCGGGTGGATCACCGGCACCCGTGAACGCCCGCACTGCTCGCAGGCGCTGATTGCCACCTGACGCCAGTGCAGCAAACGCTTGTCGGCGCGTTCATCCTTGAGGCGGACTTCGCAGCGGTCGCTGAAGATCGGCGTGATTTCAGTCACGCCCAGTTCGGTGGCTTTCTGAATCGCCCAGTCCATGCGTTCGCCCCGGGACAAGCCCTGGCCGAGGTGGATCTGCAGCGGCGATTCGACCTGCCCGGCGAATTGCTCGTCGATCCGCACGACGACACGCTTCTTGCCGACTTCCACCAGCGATCCGCGAAACTCATGGCCGGAGCCGTCGAACAACTGCACGGCATCACCCTCGGCCATGCGCAGCACGCGGCTGATGTAATGCGCCTGGGCTTCCGGCAGTTCGTGTTCGCCGGTGCTCAGCGGGGCGTCGATAAAGAAGCGGGACAGTCTCATTTCGGGTCTCTGCAAATATGAATCAATTGGATCGGCGTCGACTTCATTCGCGAGCAAGCCCGCTCCCACAGTTGAAATGCATTCCCCTGTGGGAGCGGGCTTGCTCGCGAAAGCGGCCGCCAGGCACTACAGATCTTGAATGATTTGCATCAGCCCGGATCACGGAAGCCGGGGTGGAAGTCTTTTGGCACGGCGACGCTGACGCTGTCACGCGTCGCAATGTCGATACCTTCACTGGCAACCTCGGCCAAAAAGTCGATCTGCTCCGGGGTGATCACGTACGGCGGCAGGAAATACACCACGCTGCCCAGCGGCCGCAGCAATGCGCCACGCTCCAGCGCATGCTGGAACACCTTCAAGCCACGGCGTTCCTGCCAAGGGTAGGCCTCCTTGGTGGCCTTGTCCTTGACCATCTCGATCGCCAGGACCATGCCGGTCTGGCGCACTTCGGACACGTTCGGGTGATCAACCAGATGCGCGGTCGCCGAGGCCATGCGCTGAGCGAGCGCCTTGTTGTTCTCGATCACATTGTCCTGCTCGAAAATATCCAGCGTCGCCAACGCCGCCGCGCAGGCCAGCGGATTGCCGGTGTAACTGTGCGAATGAAGGAAGGCGCGCAGGGTCGGGTAGTCGTCGTAGAACGCGCTGTAGACATCGTCAGTGGTCAGGCACGCCGCCAGCGGCAGGTAGCCGCCGGTCAGGGCTTTCGACAGGCAGAGAAAGTCCGGGCGGATGCCGGCCTGTTCGCAGGCGAACATGGTTCCGGTGCGGCCGAAACCAACGGCGATTTCGTCGTGGATCAGGTGCACGCCGTAGCGGTCGCAGGCCTCGCGCAGCAGCTTGAGGTACACCGGGTGATACATGCGCATGCCGCCCGCGCCCTGAATCAACGGCTCGACGATCACCGCCGCGACGCTGTCATGATGCTCGGCCAGCGTTTGTTCCATGGCGGCGAACATGTTGCGCGAATGCTCTTCCCAGCTCATGCCGTCGGGGCGCCCGTAGCAATCCGGGCTCGGCACCTTAATGGTGTCCATCAGCAGCGCTTTGTAGGTCTCGGTAAACAGCGGCACATCGCCGACCGCCATCGCCGCCATGGTTTCGCCGTGGTAACTGTTGGTCAGCGTGACGAAGCGTTTTTTATTCGGCTGGCCGCGATTGAGCCAGTAGTGAAAGCTCATCTTCAGCGCGACTTCGATGCAGGACGAGCCGTTATCGGCGTAGAACACCCGGTTCAGCCCTTCCGGCGTCATCTTGACCAGACGCTCGGACAGCTCAATCACCGGTTGATGGCTGAACCCGGCGAGAATCACGTGTTCGAGTTGATCGACCTGATCCTTGATGCGCTGGTTGATGCGCGGGTTGGCGTGGCCGAACACGTTGACCCACCACGAGCTGACCGCGTCGAGGTAGCGCTTGCCTTCGAAGTCTTCGAGCCAGACGCCTTCGCCGCGCTTGATCGGGATCAGCGGCAGCTGTTCGTGGTCTTTCATCTGGGTGCAGGGATGCCACAGCACCGCAAGATCGCGTTGCATCCACTGGTTATTCAGGCCCATTTACAGTCTCCTCGAGGCGGCTCGCGTCAGGCGCGGGCGAACAATCGGGCAAGCCTATGCAATGCGTCGCGCGGGGACAACCCATTGCGTCGATTGAGCTACTTTGTCTGAGCCGATAGACGTCGCTGGCGGCGTTTTGATGGCTAACGTATTCTTCGCGGTTCTTTGGGTCGTCTGACCCGCACAACTGATTTTTCCTACGTGTTTTTTCCGGAGTTCGCTGAATGTCTGTCGGTTGGCTGCGCGCCTGTGCGCTGGTGATGTTGGGGCTGTTCAGCGTTACGGCGCTGGCCAAGGATAAAACCGCAATCGTGATCGGCGGCGGCCTGTCGGGCCTGACGGCTGCTTATGAGCTGCAAAACAAGGGCTGGCAGGTCACGCTGCTGGAAGCCAAACCGAGCCTGGGCGGTCGCTCGGGCATGGCCACCAGTGAGTGGATCGGCAACGACAAGACCCAGCCAGTGCTGAACAAGTACGTCTCGGCCTTCAAGCTCGGCACCACGCCGGCACCGGAATTCGTGCGTACGCCGAGTTATCTGATCGACGGTGATTATTTCACCGCCGCCGATCTGGCGACTAAGCAACCCGCCACCGCCGATGCGCTCAAGCGCTACCAGAAAACCCTCGACGATCTGGCGCGCTCGATCGACGATCCGCAGAACCCGGCAGCGACCGCCACTTTGCACGCGCTGGATCAGATCACCGTGTCGAGCTGGCTCGACAAGCAGAACCTGCCGGCCACGGCGCGTCAGTTGATCAATCAGGACATCCGCACCCACTACGACGAACCTTCGCGTCTGTCGCTGCTGTATTTCGCCCAGCAGAACCGCGTTTATCGTGGCGTCTCCGACCGTGACCTGCGTGCCTCCCGTCTGGTCGGTGGCAGTCAGGTGCTGGCCCAGGCCTTTGTGAAACAGATCAAGACCATCAAGACCAATTCGCCAGTGTCGGCAGTGACCCAGGACAAGGACGGCGTGACCGTCAAGGTCGGCAGCGTCGGTTACCAGGCCGATTACGTGGTGCTGGCGGTGCCGCTGCGTGCGCTGAACAAGATCCAGCTGACCCCGGCGCTGGATGCCCAGCATCTGGCTGCGATCAAAGGCACCAACTACGGCTGGCGCGACCAGATCATGCTGAAGTTCAAGACGCCAGTGTGGGAAAGCAAATCGCGTATGTCCGGCGAGATCTACAGCAATACCGGTCTGGGCATGCTCTGGATCGAGCCGGCGCTGAAGGGTGGCGCCAATGTGGTGATCAACCTGTCCGGCGACAACGCCCGCGTCATGCAGGCGTTCGGCGACAAGCAAATGGTTGATCAGGTGTTGATCCGTCTGCACGCTTTTTATCCACAGGCCCGTGGCTCGTTCACCGGTTATGAAATCCGTCGCTACAGCACCGACCCGTCGATGGGCGGCGCGTACCTGGCCTACGGCCCGGGGCAGATCAGCAAGTTCTGGCGCCTGTGGGAGCGTCCTCTGCAACGCGTAGCGTTCGCTGGCGAACACACCGACACCTTGTACCCGGGCACACTGGAAGGTGCGTTGCGCACCGGTCAGCGGGCGGCCAGCCAGGTTGAAGATTTGGCGGCAGGCAAATCGTTCGAACCGGTCAAAGTGGTTCCGGCTGCCGCAGCGGCAGGCGCGGCGGGTGCCGTGGCGGCGAAGAAGGGCAATTTCTTCACTAACCTGTTTGGCGGTTCCGATGACGACAAGAAGCCTGAGCCGGTGAAGGCGCCAGAGCCTGCTCCTGCTCCGGTCGCGCCAGCCCCGGCACCTGCGCCAGCCCCGGTGGAAGCGCCGAAGCCAGCGGCCCCGGTGAAAGCTGAGCCCGCGAAGAAGACTGCGGCCAAGCCAGCCGCGAAGAAACCGGCAGCCAAGACCGAGGCGAAGAAGCCTGCGGCAAAAGCGCCGGCGAAGAAAACTGAACCGGCGAAGAAGCCAGCCGCCAAACCTGCGGCGCCAGCAACACCGGCCGAGACCAAGGCGCAGTAAGGCTTTGCTCCATGAAAAACGCGACCCTCGGGTCGCGTTTTTTTTGGCCTGTATTTATGTCCTTCGCGATCCGCCCACGGGGCTTACCTGCGTAGCGGAGGCTTCCCACAAGACACTCGGAAAGGGGTGATAGCGGCTGCCTGAGCGCCCATTTTAAGCTGGGAAAAATTGGAGGCACTTGATGAAAACACTCACGCTCATATTTTTTCTGATTACACTTTCTGGCTGTACCCAAGGGCATTTCTTTCCGGGCGGGTATGGTTCTGAACTTGCGCACACCTGCCAGATAGATCCTTACAGTGCCGATTGCCTGCAACCGCCGGCGGTACTGCATAACTAGTCAGCGTCCGCCGGTTAGAACTCCCATTTGAAGAACTCGATGCCGTTCGGCAATTTTTTCAGCCACTTTTGCTTGGGCTTGCGGATTCGCCCGGGAATAAAACCAAAGCGCGCCCAGCGCAGATTTCCCGTGCGCTGGTCATAAATCACCAGGTTTCCATCGTCCTGAAGCGTCATGTAAGTGTTGTACCACAGCGATTTATCAAGGCTGTGCGTGCTTTCGGCAATCCACAGTCGCCGTCTGGAGGGGTCGAAAAGGAAACCGTTGTTGCTGATTACGAATTGCAGCGGCTCGCGCATTCTCTTCGGATGCAACGTTGCGCTGTAAGGCTGGTTGTTGTCCGCAATCCAGATGTCAGCCTCGCCCTCTTTCATGACCAGATTTCCATCGCTTTGCAACAGCAAGCGAAATCGAGCGTTGTCCGATTGCAGGTACTGGCCGGCCGACATTGTTTGATTGGGCGGCAATACGGAAGAACCGTTTGCCTGAAACGGGGTATATCGCAGAGACATATCTTGCGCCTGTTAAAAATGATGACGGGGCATCATTCGAACAGGTTCATCCGTGGTAACAGCGGTACATAGTTATCGGTTGCGAATTTCCCCGTTAACGGTCTGCGTGTGCCTTCGCCAAGGTGCTCTTGAGCGATGACGCAGCACCGATCATTTGTCCAAGCGTTCCACAGCGAAATCGCCTTTAATCCTTCCTTAACACCCCGCTCGCAGACTCTTGATCGTATTTCTCGATATTTCAAAGCAAAATTTTCCGCTTTAATTCGATAGATAACTCGCTAGTCTTGGTTCGCAGTTCTCACAGGATTTGGGCAATGCAGCTACGTAACTCTTCTTCGCGCTATGGTTGGGTCAGCATCTTCATGCACTGGGGCGTGGCGCTGGCGGTCTTCGGGCTGTTTGCGCTGGGTCTGTGGATGGTCGGGCTGGATTACTACAGCACCTGGCGCAAAGACGCGCCGGATCTGCACAAAAGCATCGGTCTGGTGCTGCTCGCTGTGATGGTGTTGCGGGTGCTGTGGCGTTTCATCAGCCCACCGCCCTCTACGCTGCAAAGCTACAGCCGCATGACCCGTATCGGCGCGAAATTCGGTCACGGGTTTCTGTATCTGGCGCTGTTTGCTGTGATGATTGCCGGTTACCTGATTTCCACCGCAGACGGTGTCGGGATCCCGGTGTTTGGCCTGTTTGAAGTTCCTGCTCTGCTCTCCGGACTACCGGATCAGGCAGATACCGCTGGGGTGATTCATCTCTGGCTGGCGTGGGCGCTGGTAATTTTTTCCGGTCTCCATGCGTTGGCAGCATTGAAGCACCACTTTATCGATCGTGATGCGACCCTCACTCGAATGCTCGGTCGCAAAGCCTGAAATTCAACCTCGACTCAAAGGAAAAGAAAGCATGTTGAAAAAGACTCTGGCCGCTCTGGCAATCGGTTCTGCCGTCCTGTCCGCCAACGTAATGGCCGCTGACTATGTCGTAGACAAAGAAGGCCAGCACGCCTTCGTCGACTTCAAGATCAGCCACCTGGGCTACAGCTACATCACCGGTACCTTCAAGGACATCGACGGCAAGTTCAGCTTCGACGCTGCCAAGCCTGAAGACAGCAAAATCGAGTTCAACGTCAACACCGCCAGCGTGTTCACCAACCACGCCGAGCGCGACAAGCACATCGCCAGCGCTGACTTCCTCAACGCCAGCAAATTCGGCAAGGCCACCTTCGTCTCCACCAGCGTCAAATCCACCGGTGCCAACACCGCTGACGTGACCGGCGACCTGACCCTGCTGGGCGTGACCAAGCCTGTCGTTGTCAAAGCGACTTTCCTGGGCGAAGGCAAAGATCCATGGGGCGGCTACCGTGCCGGCTTCGAAGGCACCACCACTATCAAGCGTTCCGATTTCGGCAAGCAGAAAGACCTCGGTCCGAAGTCCGATGTTGTCGAGTTGTACGTTTCGTTTGAAGGTGTGAAAGCGAAGTAAATTTCGTCGCCACATAAAAACGCCCCCGGTCGAAAGGCCGGGGGCGTTTTTTATTGCCTGCCACACCACCCATTCATTGTGGGAGCGGGCTTGCTCGCGAATGCGGTGTGTCATTCAACAGAAGTATCGACTGAACCGGCGCATTCGCGAGCAAGCCCGCTCCCACAGGGGGGATTGTGGTGATGCAGGGATTCGCGGCGGTAAAAAAATGCCCCGGCTCTTGCGAACCGGGGCATTTTTCATTGCGGCGTTAACTCAGCGATTGCGGGTCAGCAGTGCTGGTTTCTCGCCACGCGGACGGCTTGGCAGTTGATCGAGCTGCTCAGGCGTCGGGAAGCGGTCGGCTTTCGATTCCTTGTGCATGATCTTCGGGCCATTGCTGCGCGGGTTCTGCACGGCCGGCTGCTCGGTACGTGGCTGATCGTCACGGGCCGGACGGCGGTTACGCGGGGCGGAATCGTCGCGACGTCCTGACTGACCATCGCGCGGAGCGCCGTTACGCGGGCCGCTGCGTTTGGCGGGCGGGGTGCCGGTGCTCGAGCCGTTGCTGTTGCGCGGACCGTTCTGCCGACCCTGTGGCTGACCGCCACGAGGTGCGCCAGCGCCAGCGCCTTGCGCCGGTGCGCCCGGACGACGGCCACGGCCGCCGGCAGGAGCGGCTTTCGGCACGTAGTCAACGCGGTTACCGAAGTTATCCACATCGTCGTCAAGGAACTCGTCCGGGGCACGGTCAGCCGCTGCACGCGGTGGCTGGCTCGGACGCTGTTCGCGGCTCGGCGTGCCTTCGCGTGGTTTCTGCGCGCGGGCAGGGCGTTCGCCACGGTCGCCGGCCGGTTTTTCCTTGCCTTTGTCCTTGCCCTTGTCTTTACGACCGCCGCCACCGCCGCCATTCGGGCCGTCGCCGCGCGGGCCACGGGAATTGCGTGGGTTGCGGACATCCGGACGCTCACGGACTTCCGGCTTCTCGGCTTCGATGGTGCTCGAGTCGAAGCCCATCAGATCGCCGTCGGCAATCTTCTGTTTGGTCATGCGTTCGATGCTTTTCAGCAGCTTTTCTTCGTCCGGTGCGACCAGCGAGATCGCCTCGCCCGAACGACCGGCACGGCCAGTACGGCCAATGCGGTGCACGTAGTCTTCGTCGACGTTCGGCAGCTCGAAGTTGACCACATGCGGCAACTGATCGATGTCCAGACCACGGGCGGCGATGTCGGTGGCGACCAGAATGCGCACTTCGCCGGCCTTGAAGTCGGCCAAGGCTTTGGTGCGGGCGTTCTGGCTCTTGTTACCGTGAATCGCCACAGCCGGCAGGCCGTGTTTGTCCAGGTACTCGGCCAGGCGGTTGGCGCCGTGCTTGGTGCGGGTGAACACCAGCACCTGTTCCCACGCGCCGGCGGTGATCAGGTGCGCCAGCAGTGCACGTTTGTGGCTGGCCGGCAGACGGAACACGCGTTGTTCGATGCGCTCGACCGTGGTGTTCGGCGGCGTCACTTCGATGCGTTCCGGGTTGTGCAGCAGCTTGCCGGCAAGGTCGGTGATGTCTTTGGAGAACGTCGCCGAGAACAGCAGGTTCTGACGCTTGGACGGCAGGCGTGCGAGGACTTTCTTCACGTCGTGCACGAAACCCATGTCGAGCATGCGGTCGGCTTCGTCGAGGACGAGGATTTCCACGTGGGACAGATCAACGCTGCCCTGGCCGCACAGGTCGAGCAGACGACCCGGGCAGGCGACGAGCACGTCGACGCCGCGGGACATGGCCTGGACCTGTGGGTTCATGCCGACGCCGCCGAAGATGCAGGCGCTGACGAATTTCAGGTCACGGGCGTAGATCTTGAAGCTCTCGTGCACCTGAGCCGCGAGTTCGCGGGTCGGGGTCAGGACCAGTACGCGCGGTTGGCGCGGGCCATGACGCTGGGATTTGTCCGGGTGACCGTTGGGGAACAACCGCTCCAGAATCGGGAGGGCGAAACCGCCGGTTTTACCGGTACCTGTCTGAGCCGCGACCATCAGGTCGCGACCTTGCAACACGGCGGGAATGGCCCGCTGTTGCACCGGAGTAGGCTCGGTATAGCCCGCATCTTCGATGGCGCGGACTAAAGCCTCGGAGAGACCGAGGGAAGCAAAGGACATGAGTAATCCTGTTTTAGTTAGGGCTTGGCCCAATGGGAGTCTTGCCTGGCGCGAATCACGTTTAAGAGGACGCAATCCCGTCCGGTCCTGCTGCGGTTCCGAAGGCAGGTCAGGAGCGCTCGCGCGGGCTGCAAAGCTGCGCTGTAGCGGGTCGTGAGGCCTTTTACGGTTCCGGGCGTCCGGGCGTGAGCCTGGCGGGAACGCCGGAGTATAACAGAGCAATCACCGCGCGCCGCTTTCCTGCTGCTCAACGGTTTTGCCGTTGGCCGTGGCAGAGCGTGTCGACGCACTGCCGGCAGGTGCGGCTCCGTAGCGTGCGCTCAGTTCGGCGTAGGCAGGTTCACGCTTGAAACGCTTGAGTTCGGCGCCGAAACGCTGCACCAGCAAGTCCATGCCCGCATTGCGCCGAACCGCCAGAAATTGGCTCTGACGGCTGATGACGGTGGGGTTTTCGCTGATTTGCGCGCGCAAACCCAACTGATCGAGCAAATGCTGACCGACACGACGGTCAGTGATCAACAGATCGATGCGACCACGCACCAGCTTGCCGAAGTTGGCTTCATGGGTCGGCGCAGGTTCGCGAGTAAACAGATCCGACTGGCTGAAATCGGGACTGTACAGATAGCCCGGCGAGGTGCCGATGGTCAGGCCTTTGAGTTGTTCGAGCGCGTTGAACGGGTGCGGGCGCTCATTGGCGTAGAACATCACGAACTCGACGTCCGACAGCGGCTCGCTGGGGTAGAGCAGGGTGGCGTCGCGCTCATCGCTGTGAAAGATGTCCAGCGCACCGTCGGCCTGACCGGATTCAAGCATCGACAGGCAACGTTTCCACGGCAGGAACTGCCATTCGACATCTATGCCCAGGCGCTTGAACACGATGGCCGTGGTTTCGTAATCCAGACCGAGACTGCGGCCATCCTCTTCGTACACGTAAGGCGCCCACGGCTCGGTGACAATACGCAGCTTCTCGCCTCGAGCGGCGAAGCTCAGGCAAGCAAAAACCAGCACGGCGAATAATTGCGTGATCAAAGGCATGGCTGGAGATTACGACGAGAACCCGCAAAGAGCCAGAAAGCGCCTGCACAAGCTCTGTTTCGCGGCTCCAAACGCAAAAAATCACAGCTACGACAACCCCTGTAGGAGCCGCCGAAGGCTGCGATCTCTTGATCTTGCTTGAAGCTTAAAGCTGCTTCAACGCGGCAGCTTCAGGTTCTTCCAGATCGCCAGGCTAGGTTCGGCCTGGTTCATGGAATAAAAATGCAGGCCCGGTGCGCCGCCCTGCAACAGGCGCTCGCACATCTCGGTGACGACTTGCTCGCCAAAGCGCTGAATGCTGAGCGCGTCATCGCCATAGGCTTCCAGTTGCTTGCGGATCCAGCGCGGAATTTCCGCCCCGCAGGCATCGGAGAAGCGCGCAAGTTTGCTGTAGTTGGTGATCGGCATGATCCCCGGTACTACCGGAATGTCCACGCCCAGCGCCTGCAAACGGTCGACGAAGTAGAAATAGCTGTCGGCGTTGAAGAAGTACTGGGTGATCGCGCTGTCGGCGCCGGCGCGAGCCTTGCGCACGAAGTTGGCGAGATCGTCTTCGTAGTTGCGCGCTTGCGGATGCATCTCCGGGTAAGCGGCGACTTCGATGTGGAAGTGATCGGCGGTTTCTTCACGAATGAATTCCACCAGCTCATTGGCGTGACGCAGCTCACCGCTGGTCATGCCCATGCCGGACGGCAGGTCGCCGCGCAGGGCGACGATGCGCTTGATGCCGGCCGCCTTGTACTCGTTCAGCAGCCCGCGCAGGTCGTCCTTGCTGTCGCCGACGCACGACAGGTGCGGTGCGGCCGGTACTTTGACTTCGCTTTCCAGTTGCAGCACGGTGTTGAGGGTGCGATCACGGGTCGAACCACCAGCGCCATAGGTGCAGGAAAAGAAATCGGGGTTGTAAGTGGCCAGCTGACGGGCAGTGGCAAGCAGTTTTTCATGCCCAGCATCGGTCTTGGTCGGGAAGAACTCGAAGCTGTAGCGACGGTCTTGGGACATGGTCATACCCTTTGGAGCACAAAGCCTTTGAAGCTTGCATCGCACCTGTGGGAGCGGGCTTGCTCGCGAATGCGCAGGGTCAGTCAACAGAGATGTTGAAGGAACGATCGCCTTCGCGAGCAAGCCCGCTCCCACAGGGGAGGCAGGCCGCTGCGTCAATCAGTAGCGGTAAGCGTGCGGCTTGAACGGGCCTTCGACGGTGACGCCGATGTAGTCAGCCTGTTGCTTGGTCAGTTGAGTGACCACGCCGCCGAAGCCGCGGACCATTTCCAGGGCCACTTCTTCGTCGAGTTTCTTCGGCAGTACTTCAACGGTCAGGCGCTCGGCTTTCTGCGCTGGCGACAGGTCGGCGTATTTCTGACCGAACAGGAAGATCTGTGCCAGTACCTGGTTGGCGAACGAACCGTCCATGATGCGGCTCGGGTGTCCGGTGGCGTTGCCCAGGTTCACCAGACGGCCTTCGGCCAGCAGGATCAGGTAGTCGTCGTTCTGTGGGTCAAAGCTGCCGGCACCGGTGCGGTGAACCTTGTGCACCTGTGGCTTCACTTCTTCCCATGCCCAGTTCTTGCGCATGAAAGCGGTGTCGATTTCGTTGTCGAAGTGACCGATGTTGCAGACCACGGCGCGCTTCTTCAGGGCTTTGAGCATGTTCGCATCGCAAACATTGACGTTACCGGTGGTGGTCACGATCAGGTCGATCTTGCCCAGCAGTGCTTTGTCGATGCTCGCTTCGGAACCGTCGTTGATACCGTCGATGAACGGCGAAACCAGTTCGAAACCGTCCATGCAGGCCTGCATGGCGCAGATCGGGTCGACTTCGGAGACTTTAACGATCATGCCTTCCTGACGCAGGGACTGCGCCGAACCCTTGCCCACGTCACCGTAACCGATGACCAGCGCTTGCTTGCCGGACAGCAGGTGGTCAGTGCCGCGCTTGATCGCATCGTTCAGGCTGTGACGGCAGCCGTACTTGTTGTCGTTCTTGGACTTGGTCACCGAGTCGTTGACGTTGATGGCCGGGATTTTCAGCTCGCCCTTGGCCAGCATGTCCAGCAGGCGGTGCACGCCGGTGGTGGTTTCTTCGGTCACGCCGTGAACGCGGTCCAGCACCTGCGGGTATTTCTTGTGCAGCAGCTCGGTCAGGTCGCCGCCGTCGTCGAGGATCATGTTGGCGTCCCATGGCTGGCCATCCTTGAGGATGGTCTGCTCCAGGCACCACTCGTACTCTTCTTCAGTCTCGCCTTTCCAGGCGAATACCGGGATGCCGGCAGCAGCGATAGCGGCAGCGGCCTGATCCTGAGTGGAGAAAATGTTGCACGACGACCAGCGTACTTCGGCACCCAGGGCAACCAGGGTTTCGATCAGCACGGCGGTCTGAATGGTCATGTGGATGCAGCCGAGGATTTTTGCGCCTTTGAGCGGCTGCTCGGAAGCGTACTTGCGGCGCAGACCCATCAGGGCAGGCATTTCCGATTCGGCGATGATGGTTTCGCGACGGCCCCAGGCAGCGAGGGACATGTCGGCAACTTTGTAATCGGTAAAATCGGCAGGCGTGTTGACAGCGCTCATGAAGAGCCTCCATTCGTAATGTATGCGAATGGGCGCCGTTGTGCGTTTAGTGTCCGGCGTGAGCCAGTCAACGCCCCATCCGAGCCTGACAGGTCGAACCTGCTGCAGCGCCCCTCGGACAGGTGGCGGGAAAACGGTAGCAAGCGATCATTACCGTTTTTGAAACGGAAGCGATTATAGCCGTCCGGGCTGATCTTCCAAAGGGTTTCTGTCGGCCAAATGAAGATCGCCAATGGCGACCATAGTCGCAGCTGCCTGGAGCCTGACTGATCAGTCTGCCAAGATGAGCGCATCTTTCGGCAAGCGCTCAGGAGTGAACATGAATTTCCACACCCGCAAATGGGTAAAACCCGAAGACCTCAATCCCAACGGTACCTTGTTTGGCGGTAGCCTGCTGCGCTGGATCGACGAAGAGGCGGCGATCTACGCCATCGTCCAGTTGGGCAACCAGCGCGTGGTGACCAAATACATCTCGGAAATCAACTTCGTCAGCGCCTCGCGCCAGGGCGACATCATCGAACTGGGCATCACCGCCACCGAGTTCGGCCGCACCTCGATCACGCTGACCTGCGAAGTGCGCAACAAGATTACCCGCAAGAGCATCCTCACGGTCGAGAAGATGGTTTTCGTCAACCTGGGTGAGGACGGCCTGCCGGCACCACACGGGCGCACCGAGATCAGATATGTGAAAGACCAGTTCAAGGATGACGAAGCGGTTCAATAAGATCGGCGGCGCATTCTTCGCGAGCAGGCTCGCTCCCACAGGGATCACACGGTACCTGTGGGAGCGAGCCTGCTCGCGAAAGCTGTTTTAAACGCATGAAGATTTGCCCGCTGCCTACAGAACGTATTCCCAGGCGCAACGGTCGTAGCTAAATCGCCCCCCACGGTTTCCTACGCCATGACCACCCCCACTGACGGCAAGACCCCAGACCTGTCGACCCAAGAAAAGAAAGAAATCGAGAAAAACCAGCCGCCACGCGCGGCGGTTCTGCATGAAATCATTCGTGCCCAGGGCGATCAGGAACTGGAGCGCAGCATTGCTGCGCTGTGGTGGTCGGCGCTCGCGGCCGGCCTGACCATGGGCCTGTCGCTGATGGGGATGGGCCTGCTCAACTCGCGCCTGCCCGACGGTGACGAGTTCAAGGTGATCGCCAGTTTCGGCTACTGCGCAGGCTTTCTTGCGGTGATTCTCGCTCGCCAGCAATTGTTTACCGAAAACACCCTGACCGCTGTACTGCCGGTCATGACCAAGCCGACACTGCTCAATTTCGCACGGCTGATTCGCCTCTGGACGGTGGTATTGGTCGGCAACCTGTGCGGCACGATTCTGGTGGCTTACGTGATGCTTGAGTTGCCGATCTTCGACAGCAAGACCGACCACGCTTTCCTGGAAATCGGCCGCAAGGTGATGGAGCACAGCGCCGGGCAGATGTTCGCCAAGGGCATCGTCTCTGGCTGGATGATCGCCACCATGGTCTGGATGATTCCGTCCATGGAGAGCGCGAAGATGTGGATCATCATCCTCATCACCTACTTCATGGCCCTCGGCGACTTCACCCATATCGTGGTCGGCTCGGCAGAAGTGTCGTATCTGGTCTTTGCCGGTGAACTGCCTTGGGGTGATTTCTGGGCGGTGTTTGCCGGGCCGACATTGGCCGGGAATATCATCGGCGGCAGTTTCATCTTCGGCCTGATCAGCCATGCACAGATTCGCAGCGAGAGCGGGGCGCCGAAGGCGGATAAACCGAGCCCTGATCAACCAGGCTCGGCTCCGTTGCGCGCGAAATCCGCCTCACCAGAAAAAAGCGTCAGGCCTTGAACGTCTGGGCGGCTGGCGCTTGGGCGGGTTCGCTTTCAGGCGCCTTGAGCTGGCCTTCCCAGCGAGCGATGACCAAGGGCGCCAGCGCGTTGCCCAGCACGTTGAGCGCCGTGACCGGCATATCCATCAAGCGATAGACGCCGGCAATGATTGCCACGCCTTCCACGGGCAACCCGGCCGCTGTCAACGTTGCTGTCAGGATGATGAACATGAAGCCGGGCACGCCGGCCGCGCCTTTGGACGTCAGCACCATGATCAGCACCAGCATCGCCTGGTCGGACAGGCTCAGGTCGATGCCGTAGGCCTGGGCGATGAACAGGGTGCCCAGACCGGCGAACAATGACGCGCCATCCAGATTGAATGAATAACCCAGGGGAATGACCATGCTTGTGATAGGGCGCGGTGCGCCATAGCGCTCCATTTTCTCGATCAGTTGCGGCATCACCGTGGCCGACGCGGCGCTGCTGTAGGCCAGTATCAGTTCACTGCGGATGGCCTTGATCAGATGGAAAAAACGGATGCCGGCTATCCGCGCCACCAACCCCAGCACGCAAAACGCGAACAGCAGTACCGCCACGTAAGTGATACCGATCAACTTGGCCAGCGGCAGCAATGCGCTGAGGCCGAAACTCGCCACGGTGACCCCGATCAGACCGAAGATACCGATCGGCGAATAGTGCATGACCAGATGCGTGACCTTGAACATGGTGTCCGAGATCGCCTGTATCACCGCAATCAACGGTGCTTTCTGCTGTTCCGGCAGCATCGACAGGGCGCAGCCGAACAGGATGGCGAAGAACAGTACCGACAGCAGCTTGCCCTGAGACATGGCGAGAACGATGTTGTCCGGAACAATGTTGACCAGAGTGCGGCCAAGGTTCTGCGTCTCGCCCGTCGCGGCGAGGCCGGTTACCGGTGTTTGCAGGGTGCTGCTGAAGTCTGCGCCGGCGCCGGGCTGGAAGACGTTGCCGACGATCAAACCGAAGACGATGGCAATGCTGGTGACGGTGAAGAAATACACCAGCGTCTTTATCCCGACGCGCCCCAGCGCCCGGGTGCTGCCCGCGCCGGCGATACCGACGACCATGCAGGCAAACACCAGCGGCACGACGATCATTTTCATCAGGCGGATAAACAAGTCGCCCGCCGGCTGCAGCAAATTGTCGATGAACCACGTCTTGTGTTCGGGAAACTGGTTAAGCAGGAGGCCGACGATGACCCCGGCTGCGAGGCCGAGCATGATCCGGGTGACAAGGCTGGTGGGTTTTCTGTTGCGCATGGTGTGCCCCTTTGTTGTTGTGTTTGTTGGGGTGGAATCAGTGTGCGAAGAGGTTGCTGAAGTCTTTGAAGCCTTTGACTTCGATCGGATTGCCACTGGGGTCGAGGAAAAACATCGTGCGCTGCTCGCCGGGTTCGCCGGCAAAGCGCACTACGGGCGGGATCTCGAATCGGGTGCCGAGGTGGGTCAGGCGCTCGGCCAGTACCAGCCATTGCTCAAGTGGCAGTACCACGCCGATGTGCGGCATCAGCACCTTGTGTTCGCCGACCTGACCGGTGCGAGTCGTGGCGAAGGGCGTGCCCAGGTGCAGGGATAACTGGTTGCCGAAAAAATCGAAGTCGATCCAGGTGTCGGTGCTGCGCCCTTCGGTGCAACCCAACACATCTCGATAAAAAATCCGCGTCTGTTCCAGGTCGCAAACATGGTATGCAGCGTGAAAGGGTCTGTTCATGGGAGATCCCCGAGTGAAGGAGCGCTCAGGGTAAACAGCCCGCGCGGCGTGGCAAAACGGCTTCGCCTTGTTCTGAGCGAAAGGAAAACTTATGGATGTACGCTTTCTGCAAAGCCTGATTGCGGTGGTCGAGACCGGTTCGATTGCGGCAGCTGCGCGCCGGGAAAACCGCACGGCAGCGGCGATCAGTCAGCGTGTCCAGACGCTGGAACGAACGCTGGGATGCGCCTTGCTGTTACGAACGGCGCATACCGCGCGGCCATCGGATCAGTGCCTGCTGCTGATGCCGAAAATCCGCGCAATCGTTGAGCAGGCGCAGGCGTTGCATCACGATCTGAGTCGTGACGGGCTGTCGGGTGAAGTGAAGATCGGGGCGATATCGACGGCGCTGACCGGTGTGTTGCCCGGCGTGATCGAGCGTCTGGCGCAGTCGGCACCGGAGTTGAAGCTGAAGATCACCCCGGGTGATTCAAAAAGCCTCTATGAAAAGGTGCTGAGCGGTGAGCTGGATGCGGCAATTCTGGTCCGGCCACCGTTTCCACCGCCCAAAGCGCTCGCGCTGAAGCTGCTCAAGGCCGAGCCGCTGATCCTCATCGCTCCGGCCAGTCTCAGCGAGCCGTCGCTGGTGAGTTTGCTGTGCGAGCAGCCGTTCATTCGTTATGACGCACGCTCCTGGGGTGGACAGATTGCACAGCGCTTCCTTGATGAACAATCGCTTGAGCCGACGCTTCTGTGTGAGCTGGATGCGCTGGAGACCATCGTCATGCTCGTCGCTCAGGGAATGGGCGTTTCGCTGGTGCCGCAGTGGGTCGGGATGAACCTGGACGGCGTGCAAGTGCTGCCGGTCGATAACCCGCGCTATGCGCGGGATCTGGTAGTGCTGCAGGGTTCGACGCCGCACCGCCCTGTGGCGATGCGGTATCTGCTTGAGTTGCTGTGCAGCGGCTAGCGCCGCCGCGCTCACTCAGGTCGGCTGGGTCACCCGGCGTACGACTCGGCCAATCGTCAGGCCCTGAACCAGAATCGACGACAGCACGACGATGTAGGTAATGCTCAGCAGCAGGTCGCGCTCGGTCCCCAATGGCAGCGACAGGGCCAGCGCGACCGAGACGCCGCCACGCAAACCGCCCCAGGTCAGGATGCGGATAGTGCCGGCCGGCACTGAGCGCCAGCGCCGCAGCAAGAGGATTGCCGGCGCTACGGTGAGCAGGCGCGACAGCAGAATCGCCACCGCGAGCAAACCTGCCGCGGCCATGTGCAGCCAGTTGAACGGCAGCAGCAACAACTCCATGCCGATCAGCGCAAACAGCAAGGCGTTGAGCATGTCATCGAGCAACTCCCAGAAACCGTCGAGGTAGCGACGGGTCATGTCGTTCATCGCCAGATGGCGCCCCAGGTTGCCGATGATCAGACCGGCAACCACCATCGCGATCGGCGCCGAGACGTGCAGTTCTGTGGACATGGCCGAGCCACCAATCACCAGGGCCAGGGTCAACATGACGGTGATCTGGTGTTGCTCGACGCTTTTGATCATCCGATAGACCAGATAGCCGATCAGCCCGCCGAACAGCACACCGCCAATCGCTTCGTGCACAAACAGCATGGCCGTGGCGCTGACGGTCGGCGTTTCGCCCAGTTGCGCGATGCCCAACAGCACGGTGAACACCACGACCGCGGTGCCATCGTTGAACAGCGACTCGCCGACGATGGTGGTCTTCAGCGGTTTTGACGCGTTGGCGGTACGCAACACGCCGAGTACCGCAATCGGGTCAGTCGGCGAAATCAGCGCGCCAAACAGCAGGCAGTAGAGGAAGCTCACGTGCCAGCCGAACAGAGCAAAGATGTAGAAGGCCAGGCTGCCGATCACCACGGTTGCGATCAGTACGCCGAACGTGGCCAGGAGGCCGATGGGCCAGCGGTAGCTGCGCAGGTCGTTCAGGTTGACGTGCAGGGCACCGGCGAACAGCAGAAACGACAGCATCCAGTTCATCAGCAGATCGCCGAAGTCGATCTGGCCGATCAGTTGTTGCACGCGCTCTTCCAGGCCGGGAAAGCCGAGCACGCTGAGGCCTTGCAGCATCAGCGAGAACAGCAGCGCGGTGACCATCACGCCGATGGTCGGCGGCAGGCCGATGAAGCGGAAGTTGACGAAGGTCAACAGGGTGGTGAGGCAGATGAAAGCGGCGACAAGTTCAAGCATCCGGGGTCCTTTGGATGGAGGGTGAATGGAGCGCGACCGGAGTCTGGTCGCAGGGGTTGGATGGGCCAACAGCGGCAGGGGATACAACACAGTTCATTGTGGCGAGGGGATTTATCCCCGCTCGGCGGCGAAGCCGTCGCAACCCGGTTTATCGGTTATTCCTGACAAGACCCGATTGAATGGTTTTGGGGCTGCTGCGCAGCCCAGCGGGGATAAATCCCCTCGCCACAGGTGGGTGGTCGCAGAGGTCTCAGTCGGACACATTGACCGCAGTCGCTCGCCGACGTTGCAGGTAAATGAACAGCAGTGCCGTCAGCACAGTCAGCACGCCGACCAGCGCCCCGGTCCACGGCAGGTCTGCCAGATCCGCGCCGCTGGCCACAACCAGGCCGCCAATCCATGCGCCCGCCGCGTTGCCGAGGTTGAACGCGCTCTGGTTCAAGGTCGAACCCAGATTCGGCGCTTCATGGGCCTGATCGATGATCAGTAGTTGCAGGATCGGGCACAGCGCAAACGCGAAAATCCCCCACAGCACCAAGGTGATTGCGGCCGGAACTACCGCGCGGCTGGTCTGACTGAAGGCCGCGAGAATCACCACCACCGCCAAGGCCACCCCGACCAGCGACGGCAACAAACGGCTATCGGCCAAACGCCCGCCGAGCATGCTGCCAGCGGTCAGGCCGACGCCGAACAACAGCAGCATCACGGTCACGCCGTGGGGGCTGACGCCGGTGATGTCCTGCAGAATCGGCGCGATGTAGGTGAACACGCTGAACAGGCTGGTCGAGGCCAGCACGCTCATGCCCAGCGCCAGCAGCACGTTGGCTTTGCCCAGTACCTTGAACTCGCTGGCGAGGTTGGCCTTGTCCATGGCGATGTGTTTCGGCAGCCACAGCCATTGCGCGAGCGCGGCGATGATGCCGATCACCGACACTGCCCAAAAGGTTGAGCGCCAACCGGCATATTGGCCCAGTGCAGTGCCCAGCGGCACGCCGAGCACATTCGCCAGGGTCAGGCCGGTGAACATCATGGCAATCGCCTGGGCGCGTTTGTTCGGCGCGACCAGTCCGGCGGCAACCACCGAGCCTATGCCGAAAAACGCGCCATGACACAACGCGGTAACCACGCGCGCGGCCATCAGCGTGGCGTAGTTCGGTGCCAGCGCACACAGCACGTTGCCGAGGATGAACATCAGCGTCATGCCCAGCAGTGTTGCCTTGCGCGGCATGTTGGCCGTGCCGATCGCCAGGATGGGCGCACCGAACACCACGCCCAGGGCGTAACCGGTGATCAGCAGGCCGGCGTGCGGAATACTCACCGCGAGGTCGCGGGCGACATCGGGCAGCAGGCCCATGATGACGAATTCAGTGGTGCCGATGCCGAACGCGGCAACAGCAAGGGCAAGCAAGGCGAGTGGCATGCGCAAGGTCTCTGTCGGTAGTCTTGACGCTTTGATCAGGCATACGCGTGCCAGCGACCGTTCGTGGGGGAGCGGGAGCAGGCAGCTTTTATTGGAATTTTTCGGTGTGTAGCTGAGTGCGGCGTGGTTGCTTGCAGTATAAACAGCTGCTGACACATCGCGAATCAATAATCTGACTAGTCGTTTTTTCGGATTTTCTGGATGGCCCCTACGGGGTTAATAAAAATAAAGGGGTCAATTGTGCTGGCGACAGCTCTGGTGTTGGTGGCGGCGCTGCTGCATGCGGCGTGGAATACCCTGATCAAGTTCAGCGCCGAACGGTTGCTGGTGGTGGCGTGCATGGACACCGTGGCGCTGCTGTTTGTTGCCCTCGCGCTGCCCTTTGTGAATCTGCCGCCCGTTGAGATCTGGCCTTGGATTCTCGCTTCAGCGGCGTTCGAGCTGCTGTATCGTTATCTGTTGATACAGGCTTATCGCGTGGGCGATCTCGGCCTCGTCTATCCACTGATGCGCGGGCTGTCGCCTTTGGTGGTGCTGGCGTTGACCCTGATCTTCGCCGGTGAGGTGCTGACCACCCAGCAGATCTTGGGAATCATGCTGATCCCGTTCGGTATGGTCTGTCTGCTGTGGCAGGGTGGCGGCGGCGGGCGCTTGCCGTGGTCGATGCTGCCGGTGGTGGCGCTGATCGGTTTGTGCATCGGCTGTTACACCTACATTGATGGGCAGGCGCTGCGGCGCTGGTCGCACCCGCTCGATTATCTGGTCTGGGTCACGCTGCTCAGCGCCTGGCCGTTTCCGCTGCTGGCGTGGGTGGCACGGCGCCCGGCGTTCAAGCAGTTCTGGCGCGAGCAATGGAAACTCGGGCTGGCCGTCGGTTTCTGCGTGTTGTTCAGCTACGCTCTGGTGCTGTGGGCGATGCAGTTGGGGTCGATCGCCGAAGCAGCAGCGTTGCGCGAGATCAGTGTGATTCTGGTGGTGCTGTTCGGAATGCGCTACCTCAAAGAACCTTTTGGACGACCGCGGCTCTTAGCCTGTGGGCTGGTGCTGATCGGCATGCTGGTGATGAAGTTCTGACCACTCGCGAATTTTATAACTCGAAAAAAGGACGGCGTTATGACGGTGGCTCTATGGTGTGTGTTGATCGCGATTTTTCTGCCCTATGTCTGCACAGGCATAGCCAAGGCCGTGGGTGGCTACCGGTTAAGTGACAATCATGACCCGCGGGACTTTATGGAGAGTCTCAACGGTCTGGCGCGGCGGGCACATGCGGCGCAATTGAACAGTTTTGAAGTGATTCCGGCGTTTGCCGTGGCGGTGATCGTTGCGCATCTGGTGGGGACGGCACAGCTGGTGACGGTGAATGTGCTGGCGGTGCTGTTTATCACCAGTCGCCTGCTGTACGTCATCTGCTACCTGGCGGACTGGGCGATTCTGCGGTCGCTGGTATGGTTTGTGGGGATGGGGTTGATTGCTTCGTTCTTTTTTGTGTCTATGTGATTATTAATGGGTGTTGCTGATGGCCTCATCGCGAGCAGGCTCACTCCTACAGGGGGATTGTGGTGTTCTCAGGTTGGGTAATTGGCCCGCAGGGCGTCGAGGCC
>NZ_JABWQS010000064.1:0-23407 GCF_014268545.1 Pseudomonas sp. SWRI81 | reverse complement strand
GATGACGGGATCGAACCGCCGACATTCTGCTTGTAAGGCAGACGCTCTCCCAGCTGAGCTAATCACCCTTCGCTTCGGTGTGGCGCGCATTCTACGGAGCGCCCCCACCTCTGGCAAGCACTTTTTTAAATAATTTTCCGAGGCCTTCCAAAGGCTTAGAGAAGGGTTGGCCTATGCCCCGGCGAAGACAATAATGCCCCCCTTTGTATAAAGGAGAGACTCACCCCATGTGGTTCAAGAACCTGCTTATCTATCGCCTGACCCAAGACCTGCCTGTCGATGCCGAGGCGCTGGAAACTGCACTGGCCACCAAACTGGCGCGTCCATGTGCAAGCCAGGAGTTGACCACTTACGGTTTCGTCGCGCCGTTCGGCAAGGGCGAAGATGCACCGCTGGTGCACGTCAGCGGTGATTTCCTGCTGATCAGCGCACGCAAGGAAGAACGCATTCTGCCGGGCAGCGTCGTACGTGACGCGGTCAAGGAAAAGGTCGAAGAGATCGAAGCCGAACAGATGCGCAAGGTCTATAAGAAGGAGCGCGATCAGATCAAGGATGAAATCATCCAGGCGTTCCTGCCGCGCGCGTTCATCCGTCGCTCGTCGACGTTCGCTGCAATCGCGCCGAAACAGGGCCTGATCCTCGTGAACTCGGCCAGCCCGAAACGCGCCGAAGACCTGCTCTCGACCCTGCGCGAAGTCATCGGCACCCTGCCCGTCCGCCCGCTGACGGTAAAAATGGCGCCGACCGCGGTCATGACCGAGTGGGTCACCACGCAGAAAGCCGCCGACGATTTCTATGTGCTGGACGAGTGCGAGCTGCGCGACACCCACGAAGATGGCGGCATCGTCCGTTGCAAGCGCCAGGACCTCACCAGCGATGAAATCCAGCTGCACTTGAGCACCGGCAAAGTGGTGACTCAACTGTCGCTGGCCTGGCAGGACAAACTGTCGTTCATGCTCGACGACAAAATGACCGTCAAACGCCTGAAGTTCGAAGATCTGTTGCAGGATCAGGCAGAACAGGATGGCGGCGATGAGGCACTGGGTCAGCTGGATGCCAGCTTCACCCTGATGATGCTGACGTTTGGCGACTTCCTGCCAGCGCTGGTTGAAGCGTTGGGTGGGGAAGAGATGCCGCAGGGGATCTAAAGCCTTGCGAGGTCCAAACTGTAGGAGTGAGCCTGCTCGCGATGAGGGACTGACATTCGACGAATATGTTGACTGATAGACCGCTATCGCGAGCAGGCTCACTCCTACATTTGTTTTGTGGTGTTCTTTTGATAACAAGGATCAAGCCATGCGCGCACTGGCTGCACTCAGCCGTTTTGTCGGCAACACCTTCGCTTACTGGGTTCTGATATTCGCGGTCATCGCGTTCCTGCAACCGGCGTGGTTCATCGGCCTTAAAAGCGCGATCGTGCCGCTGCTGGGTCTGGTCATGTTCGGCATGGGCCTGACCCTCAAACTCGATGACTTCGCTGCAGTCGCCCGCCATCCGTGGCGTGTGGCGCTGGGCGTGGTTGCGCATTTCGTAATCATGCCCGGTGTGGCGTGGTTGCTCTGCCAGGTCTTTCACCTGCCGCCGGAAATCGCCGTCGGGGTGATTCTGGTCGGCTGCTGCCCGAGCGGCACTTCGTCGAACGTGATGACCTGGCTGGCGCGCGGCGATCTGGCGCTGTCGGTGGCTATCGCCGCCGTCACCACCCTGCTCGCGCCATTGCTGACCCCGGCGCTGATCTGGCTGCTGGCCTCGGCCTGGCTGCCGGTGTCGTTCATGGAGCTGTTCTGGTCGATCCTGCAAGTGGTGTTGCTGCCGATCGTTCTCGGCGTGGCCGCGCAGCGTTTGCTGGGTGACAAGGTCCGCCATGCGGTGGACGTATTGCCGCTGGTGTCGGTGGTGAGCATCGTGATTATCGTGACTGCCGTCGTTGCGGCGAGTCAGGTGAAAATCGCCGAATCCGGCCTGTTAATCATGGCGGTGGTGATGCTGCACAACAGCTTCGGCTATCTGCTGGGTTACTTCACCGGGCGCCTGTTCGGCTTGCCATTGGCGCAGCGCAAGTCGCTGGCGCTGGAGGTCGGCATGCAGAATTCGGGACTGGGCGCCGCGCTGGCCAGCGCACATTTCTCGCCACTGGCGGCGGTGCCGAGTGCCTTGTTCAGCGTTTGGCACAATATTTCCGGGGCGCTGCTGTCGACGTACTTCCGGCGCATGAGCGAAAAAGAAGACCGCGAGGAGCTGTCGCGTCAAGCGACGGACTGAGCGCAAAACTTGATCCCCGGGTTAAGGCTGGTCAAACTATCGCGCAACGCGGGGACGACCCCGCGGCTCGATCGAGTCATTTAATCTGGGGACGACCCCGTCAATCGATGGAGGTTTGCCATGTCCTGGATCATTCTGTTTTTCGCCGGCCTGTTCGAAGTCGGCTGGGCCGTCGGCCTGAAATACACCGACGGCTTCACCCGCCCGCTGCCTACCGTTCTGACCGTTGCTGCCATGGCCATCAGCCTTGGCTTGCTCGGTCTGGCGATGAAGGAATTGCCGTTGGGCACGGCTTATGCGATCTGGACCGGGGTCGGTGCCGTGGGCACGGTGATTGCCGGGATCATTCTGTTTGGCGAATCGATGGCGTTGATTCGGCTGGCCAGTGTGGCGTTGATCGTTACCGGGTTGATCGGGCTTAAGGTCAGCGCTTAGGCATCTATCGCTATCGCGAGCAGGCTCACTCCTACAAGGGAAACGCATTTCAAATGTAGGAGTGAGCCTGCTCGCGATGGCGCCGGCCCAGTCAGCGACTATCTGACAGAGCCACGCAGTTCGCCCACCAACACCTGCAACTTCGCCGGCTCGGCGCCTTCAGTCACCTCCGGCCCCGCCACCAATGTCACCCGCGACCACAAGCGATGGAACATGCCCTTGTTCGGGTCGCGACTGAAGAAACTCCCCCACAGCCCCTGCAACGCCAGCGGAATGACCGGCACTGGGGTCTCCTCGAGAATCCGCGTCAGCCCGCCCTTGAATTCACTGATCTCGCCATCGGCGGTCAACTTTCCTTCCGGGAAGATGCACACCAGTTCGCCGTCCTTCAGATACTGGGCAATGCGGGTGAAGGCCTTTTCGTAGATCTGAATATCTTCGTTGCGACCGGCGATGGGAATGGTCCCCGCCGTGCGAAAGATAAAGTTCAGCACCGGCAGGTTGTAGATCTTGTAGTACATCACAAAGCGAATCGGCCGACGTACGGCACCGCCAATCAGCAAGGCATCGACGAACGACACGTGGTTGCACACCAGTAGCGCCGCGCCCTCGTCAGGGATCGCTTGGAGATTGCGATGCTCGACACGGTACATCGAATGGCTGAGCAGCCAGATCATGAAGCGCATGCTGAATTCGGGAACAATCTTGAAGATGTAGGCGTTGACGCCGATGTTGAGCAGCGAGACCACGAGGAACAGTTGCGGGATAGACAGCTTGGCGAGGCTCAACAAAACGATCGAAACAATCGCCGACACCACCATAAACAGTGCGTTGAGAATGTTGTTGGCGGCGATCACCCGCGCGCGCTCGTTCTCCGCCGTGCGCGACTGGATCAGTGCGTACAGCGGCACAATATAGAAGCCGCCGAAAATGCCCAGGCCGAGGATGTCGATCAACACCGCCCAGGTGTGCACAAAGCCCAGCACCTGGATCCAGCTATGCCCGGTGACGCTGTCGGGAATCCCGCCGGAATGCCACCACAGCAATAGGCCAAACACGGTCAGACCGAACGAACCGAACGGCACCAGACCGATCTCGACCTTACGCCCGGAGAGCTTTTCACACAGCATCGAACCGAGGGCGATACCGACCGAGAAAACCGTAAGAATCAGGGTGACTACGGTTTCATCACCGTGCATCCATTCCTTGGCATACGCCGGAATCTGCGTCAGGTAGATCGCCCCGACAAACCAGAACCACGAGTTGCCGACAATCGAGCGCGACACCGCCGGGGTCTGGCCCAAGCCGAGCTTCAGGGTGGCCCAGGACTGACTGAAGATATTCCAGTTCAGGCGCATGTTCGGTGACGATGCCGCCGCGCGTGGAATGCTGCGGCTGGCAAGATAGCCCAACACGGCGATGCCGACGATGGCAGCAGACACCACCGGCGCGTAATGCTCCGACGACATCATGACCCCGGCGCCAATAGTCCCGGCAAGAATCGCCAGAAAGGTGCCCATTTCCACCAGACCGTTACCGCCGACCAGTTCGTCGTCACGCAAGGCCTGCGGCAGGATCGAATACTTCACTGGGCCGAACAGCGCCGAGTGCGTGCCCATGGCGAACAGCGCCACCAGCATCAGCCAAAGATGATCGAAGAGAAAGCCGATCGATCCTACGATCATGATGGCGATTTCCGCGAGTTTGATCAGACGGATCAGCGCGTCCTTGGCGAACTTTTCACCGAACTGCCCGGCCAACGCGGAAAACAGGAAAAACGGCAGAATAAACAGCAGCGCGCAGAGGTTGACCCAGATCGAACGGTCGCCCTCGATGGTCAGCCGATAAAGAATGGCGAGGATCAGTGACTGTTTAAATACGTTGTCGTTAAACGCGCCGAGGGACTGGGTAATAAAGAAAGGCAAAAAGCGCCGGGTGCGCAGCAGGGTGAACTGTGAGGGGTGACTCATCTTCCGTGTTTCCTGATGTTAGGTAGAGAGGCCTGAGTGCTTGTCATTGGAATCTCGAACCGCGATCCAGGCCACACCTTACCTAAACTTTTCAGATTATTTCTTCAAACCTGCGATGCACGGCGAGACGAACAGCTCGCCACGCCATGCGCCTTGCACAGTGCGCTTGCCGACGATCAACCACATCACCGCCAGCAACGCCACCAGCGCCGTACCGAACACACTGAAAAACGTCAGGTTGAGCAGGCTCGCCAGTTTCAGCGTCGCCAGCGAATACACGCCCAACGGGAAGGTGAAGCCCCACCAGCCAAGGTTGAACGGGATACCGTCACGCAGATAACGCACGGTGATCAGCAGCGCCATCAGCATCCACCAAAGCCCGAAGCCCCACAGCGTGATGCCCGCCACCAGCCCCAGCCCCGCCGCGGTTTCACCGACGCCCGGCAAGCCATTGGCGGCGAAAATCGCCGGCGCCTCACCACCAAGCAGCAACATGCCCAGCGCACCGGTGCCGATCGGACCCAGCGCCAGCCAGCTCGAAGCGGCCATGTTTTCATGGGGCAGTTTGTGCAGGGCCATGCGCAGCAACAGGATCGTCAGAATGCTGAACGCCACGGGCAGGGAAAAAGCCCAGAGTACGTAACTGGTGGTCAGCACCACCAGTTGCGCGTGGGCATCGCTTAGATGCGGTGCCAGCAAGCCACCGCTGGCGGCCGCCACTTCCGCCGCGACCACAGGCAACAGCCAGACCGCAGTCATCTGGTCGATGCTGTGCTCCTGGCGGGTAAACATCATGTACGGAATCAACACGCCGCACGCCAGCGACATCGCCACATCCAGCCACCACAGCACCTCGGCCAGATCGATCACCGCCTCGCCCCAACGTGGCAGGCCGAACAACAGAAAGCCGTTGATGATCGTCGCCAGCCCCATGGGAATGGTGCCGAAGAACATCGACACAGTGGAATGGCCGAAAATCCGCCGCGCTTCGTCGAAGAACAAGATCCAGCGGGCCGCGTAGGCTGCGGTAAACAGGGTAAACAGCAGAATGTTGAACAACCACAGGCCTTCCGCGATGGCGTGCAGGCCGGCAATGTTCAAGGGCAGTTGCGCCAGCGCCAATGCCAACACACCGGTGCCCATGGTCGCGGCGAACCAGTTGGGGGTGAATTGGCGGATTACCTCGAGCGGGTGCTGAAGCTGGCTGAACGGTTTGATACCGGGTTTGGTGTTGCTGGGACAAATCATCGTGGACTCCTCTCCTCGTGTGAGGTTGAGTCCATGGTAGAACCGAATCGAATATCTATATAACGGGTAATATCTCTAACTGTTATCTGTTTTACCAATAAGCACTCAGACGCTGCCTGCGCTTTCGATGACCAGAATCCGCGCCGCGCCCTGAGGATGGGCGACATGCTCGGTGCCCACCGAGGCGTAGAAAATGTCGCCTACCTCCAGCAGCACGTGCTTTTCTTCACCCTCTTCGCGGTAGCGCATTTGCACTTGGCCATCGAGCACCACGAAGACTTCCTCGCCGTCATTGACGTGCCATTTGTAGGGCTGATCCGTCCAGTGCAAGCGCGTGGTGATGCCGTTCATGCTGGCAATGTCCAGCGCGCCCCAGGCGCGTTCGGCGGTAAAGGTTTTGCTGCGGATAATCTTCATGTGCCGATCCCGGAAAGAAGTCAGCCAAGGCTAACCCAAACGGCTGCGCTTAAGGAGCGCTGCACACCTTGACAGCAGGTGCGCGCAAACTGAGCACCGCTGCCCCCAGCGCCAAAACAATCAGTACCGCCCCATAGCCATCAGTGGTTGCCAGCAAGCCATAGCTGCGGGTCAGGTGCCCGGCGAGCAAGGCTGGCAAACAGAACGCCAGATAACTCAGTACGTAATAAGCTGACATCATCCCGGCTCGCTCATGGGGCAAGGCCAGCGGCACCAGGCTGCGCACCGCGCCAAGAAAGCCCGAGCCGAAACCGCAACCGGCGACCAGTGTGCCGAGAAAAAACAGCGATAGACTGGCGCTGTGCACGCCGAACAGAATCAACCCCAGACCGAGCGGCAGCAGCAGTGTCCCCAGACGCAACGCTTGAGTCGCCGGGCGATTTCGCATCGTGAAAATCATCAACGCCCCGGTCACGGTCAATGCCGCGACAGTCGCACCGCCGATCAGATTCGAGGTGGACCCCGTGGCGGTGCGCACCAGTGAAGGTGCCAGCGATGCGTAAAAACCACCGAGCGCCCAGGTTGCGGTGTTAAGCGGCAGGATTCGCCACAAAGTCGAACGTGCCTGCACCGGCACATGCAAGGTCGGCCGCAACGATGCCCATGCCCCGCCCTGCCGGGTAACGTGCTCCGGCAAGCGCCAGACATAGGCGCCCTGCACCGCAAACAGTATGAGCAGCAGCCAATAGGTCAATTGCAGCGGCGCCGGCGCGTACTCCGCCAGCAAACCACAGCCCATGCCGCCGATTGCCATTCCCAGTAGCGGCGCGACACTGTTGATCAACGGCCCATGCTGGCGATCGGTGTCGAGCAGCGTCGCGCTCAGCACCGCAGTCGCCATGCCGGTGGCAAAACCTTGCAGCACGCGGGCGCCGATCAACCAGGCCACGCTGTCGGCATAGATGAACAGCAACATGGCCAACCCATTGAGCAACACCGCGGTGAAAATCACCGGCCTGCGCCCCAGGTGATCAGACAGCGAGCCGACGGTCAGCAATGCAGCCAGCAGACTGAAAGCGTAGACCGCGAAAATCAGTGTCAGCACCGCTGGCGAAAAATGTAGTTGATCCTGATACAGGTGGTACAACGGCGTCGGCGCGGTGGAAGCGGCGAGAAAACTCAGTAAGGTAATCGCCAGAAACCACAGACTGGCACGGTGGGAAGCGACATTATTCAAGGGGCTGGTCATGGGTACACTCCGCAAAAGCTAATTTTTTGCTTTTGCGAAGTGTGCTACTGCCCCGCGCTTAAAGCAAATTCTTTGTGTTAAGGTCTGCCACATGGCTATTAAAGAAGGTTTACGCCCCGGTGGCCGCAGTGCCCGGGTGCAAGATGCGATTCATTCGGCAGTCCGCGCGCTGTTGCAGGAACAGGAGCGCTCGACGGTAACCGTCCCGCAAATTGCGGCGCGCGCGGGGGTTACGCCGTCGACGATTTACCGGCGCTGGGGCGATCTGGCGGCGCTGTTGGCAGATGTCGCCCTAGCCCGCATGCGTCCGGACAGCGAACCAGCAGAAACCGGCAGCCTTCGCGGCGATATCCGCGCGTGGGCCGAGCAGTATCTCGATGAGATGAGTTCCGAGCCTGGGCGCAACATGATGCGCGATGTGCAAGCGAGCGCTACGCCGGGGTACTGCGTGGCGATTATTGGTGCGCAGTTGCAGACCATCCTTGATCGCCACCCGCATGAAGCCGCGCCGAGTGTTGATCGGTTGATCAATCTGGTGGTCGCCCCGGTGGTGTTCCGGATTCTGTTTTCGGCGGCGGCGCTGGAGGTGGATGAGTTGCATCGGCTGATCGATATTGCGCTGCGTCTGGACTGACGCTATCGCGAGCAGGCTCACTCCTACCTTGAAATGCGTCCCCCTTGTAGGAGTGAGCCTGCTCGCGAAGAGGCCCGACCGGCCACCGCAAAAACCACCCGCCTTTACTCCCTGCGACACCCCGCCACGCCACGACCTTGGTCGACACTGACTAACCGCCGCGCTCATGCGAGACTGTCCGCCCGGGCAGGAGTGCCGGGGGAGTCTTTTGTCGGGAGTGCTGCATGTCGTTGTCCACCGGGCTGATCGCCGTCGTCGCCCTGGCCTACATGGCCATTATGTTCGCCATCGCCTTCTACGGCGACCGCCGCAGCACGCCGTTGCCGCCGCGCGTGCGCGCGTGGGTGTATAGCCTGTCGCTGGCGGTCTACTGCACCAGCTGGACGTTTTTCGGCGCGGTGGGCCAGGCGGCTGAGCAGTTGTGGTCGTTCCTGCCGATCTACCTCGGGCCGATCCTGCTGCTGGTGGGTGCGCCGTGGGTGCTGCAAAAAATGGTGATGATCAGCAAACAAGAGAACATCACCTCCATCGCCGACTTCATTGCCGCGCGCTACGGCAAATCACAATCGCTGGCAGTGGTCGTCGCGCTGATCTGTCTGGTCGGCGTCCTGCCCTACATTGCTCTGCAACTCAAAGGCATCGTCCTTGGTGTAAATCTGTTGATTGGCGCCGGGGCCGATGCCATGGGCACCCGCGCCCAGGACACCGCGCTGATCGTGTCGCTGGTGCTGGCGCTGTTCACGATCGTCTTCGGCACCCGCAACCTGGACGCCACCGAGCACCACCGCGGCATGGTGCTGGCGATTGCCTTCGAGTCGCTGGTCAAGCTGTTCGCCTTTCTCGCCGTCGGCGCTTTCGTGACGTATGGCCTCTATGACGGTTTCGATGACCTGTTCAATCAGGCCATGCTCGCACCGCGCCTGGAGGAGTACTGGAAAGAAACCATCAACTGGCCGTCGATGGTGGTGCAGACCGGCGTGGCGATGATGGCGATCATCTGTCTGCCGCGGCAGTTCCATGTCACGGTGGTCGAGAACATCGACCCACAGGATCTGCGCCTGGCCAAATGGGTGTTTCCCGCTTACCTCGCCCTGGCGGCGTTGTTTGTCGTACCGATCGCCCTCGCCGGTCAAATGATGCTGCCCGACGATGTGCTGCCCGATTCGTTTGTGATCAGCCTGCCGCTGGCGCAGGCGCATCCGGCGCTGGCGATGCTCGCCTTCATCGGCGGCGCTTCGGCGGCAACCGGCATGGTGATCGTCGCCAGCGTGGCACTGTCGACCATGGTCTCCAACGACATGCTGTTGCCGTGGTTGCTGCGCCGCAACAACGCCGAGCGGCCGTTCGAGGTGTTCCGTCAGTGGATGCTGTCGGTGCGCCGCGTGAGCATTGTGGTCATTCTGCTGCTGGCCTACGTCAGTTACCGCTTGCTGGGATCGACCGCGAGCCTGGCAACCATCGGCCAGATTGCCTTTGCCGCCGTGACTCAACTGGCACCGGCCATGCTCGGCGCGCTGTACTGGAAACAGGCCAATCGCCGGGGCGTGTTTGCCGGTCTCGCGGCGGGGACGTTCCTGTGGTTCTACACGCTGATTCTGCCGATCGCCGCGCACAGCCTCGGCTGGTCGCTTAACAGTTTTCCGGGGCTGGCGTGGCTGCACAGCAACCCGTTAAACCTGCCGATCACGCCGCTGACCCAAGGCGTAGTGCTGTCGCTGGCGGGCAACTTCACGCTGTTTGCCTGGGTCTCGGTGCTGTCGCGCACGCGGGTTTCCGAGCACTGGCAGGCCGGGCGTTTTATCGGTCAGGAAATCAGCGCCCGTCCCAGCGCCCGCTCGATGCTGGCCGTGCAGATCGATGACTTGCTGCAACTGGCGGCACGCTTCGTGGGTGAAGAACGGGCGCGACAGAGCTTTATCCGTTTCGCCTACCGCCAGGGCAAAGGCTTCAATCCGAACCAGAATGCTGACGACGAATGGATCGCCCATACCGAACGCTTGCTCGCCGGTGTGCTCGGCGCCTCTTCCACGCGAGCGGTGGTAAAAGCCGCCATCGAAGGTCGGGAAATGCAGCTGGAGGACGTCGTGCGCATCGCCGACGAAGCCTCGGAAGTGTTGCAGTTCAACCGCGCGCTGCTGCAAGGCGCCATCGAGAACATCACTCAGGGCATCAGCGTGGTCGACCAATCGCTGAAGCTGGTGGCCTGGAACCGCCGTTATCTGGAATTGTTCAATTACCCCGATGGCTTGATCAGCGTCGGGCGACCGATTGCTGACATCATTCGCTACAACGCCGAGCGCGGTTTGTGCGGCCCCGGCGAAGCCGAGGTCCACGTCGCGCGGCGTCTGCACTGGATGCGCCAGGGCCGGGCGCACACCTCCGAGCGCCTGTTCCCCAATGGCCGGGTGATCGAGCTGATCGGCAACCCGATGCCCGGCGGCGGCTTCGTCATGAGTTTCACCGACATCACCGCGTTCCGCGAAGCCGAACAGGCGCTGACCGAGGCCAACGAAGGCCTCGAACGCCGGGTCAGTGAGCGCACGCAGGAGCTGTCGCAACTCAACGTCGCGCTGACCGAGGCCAAAGGCACGGCCGAATCCGCCAACCAGTCGAAGACCCGCTTCCTTGCCGCCGTCAGCCACGATCTGATGCAGCCATTGAACGCTGCGCGCCTGTTCTCGGCCGCTCTTTCCCATCAGGCTGAAGGCCTGAGCAGCGAGGCGCAGAAACTGGTGCAGCACCTCGACAGCTCACTGCGTTCAGCCGAGGACCTGATCAGCGATCTGCTGGACATCTCGCGCCTGGAGAACGGCAAGATCAATCCTGATCGCAAGCCGTTTGCCGTAAACGAGTTGTTCGACATTCTCGGCGCCGAGTTCAAGGCGTTGGCGCACGAACAACGCCTGACATTCCGCGTGCGTGGCACGCACTTGCGCGTCGACAGCGACATCAAACTGCTGCGGCGGATTTTGCAGAATTTCCTCACCAACGCTTTCCGCTATGCCAAGGGTCCGGTTTTGCTCGGTGTACGTCGACAAGGTTCAGCGTTAAGCCTTGAGGTCTGGGATCGCGGACCGGGCATTCCAGAAGACAAGCAGCAGGTGATTTTCGAGGAATTCAAACGCCTCGACAGCCATCAGACCCGCGCGGAAAAAGGCCTCGGATTAGGCCTGGCGATCGCCGATGGCCTGTGCCGCGTGCTCGGTCACACCTTACGCGTGCGCTCGTGGCCGGGACGCGGCAGCGTATTCAGTGTGACGGTGCCGCTGGCTCGTACCCAAACGCCAGCCGCCAGCGCGGTGGTGGAGTTGAATGGCACGTTATTGAAAGGCGCGCAGGTGCTGTGCATCGACAATGAAGACAGCATTCTGATCGGCATGCACAGCCTGTTGAGCCGCTGGGGCTGCCAGGTCTGGACCGCGCGCAACCGTGAAGAATGTGCGGCGCTGTTGAATGAGGGGATGCGGCCACAACTGGCGCTGGTCGACTACCACCTGGATCACGGCGACACCGGCACCGAACTGATGGCCTGGCTGCGCACTACCCTGGGCGAGCCGGTGCCGGGCGTAGTGATCAGCGCCGATGGACGCCCGGAGACGGTCGCGCAGGTGCACGCGGCGGGACTGGATTATCTGGCCAAACCGGTGAAGCCGGCTGCGTTGCGGGCGTTATTGAGTCGGTATTTGCCGTTGTAGGTGGCGATTTCGCTAACGTTTTCGCGAGCAGGCTCACTCCTACAAGGGGGGCGGTGTACATCAGGAAGAATCAGGTCGGCTGTCAGGCCGCCTTCGCGAGCAGGCTCGCTCCCACAAAAACAAAAGCAAAGCAGCGCAGCTGCCCGCGGCGAAGCCGCCCCACTCAACAATGAGCGTTAGCTCGAGTACCGCTCTTGATCTTGATCCACGGGCGACTTCGGAAGGCTGAGCGGAGGGATTGATCCGGGCGTGGGAGCGCAGCGACCGTTTGGCGAAGCCAAACACAGCGAGAGGAGGTGCAGCGAAGCAAACCGGAGACGCTGCGCCCGGATCGATCCCGCAGCGAAGGAACCCGAGCCTGCGAGGGCCGAACGCAGGAGCAAGCCTTTTCGGTTACCTTTTTGCTGGGCCGGCACTCCGGCGTTTGAAAAAGGTGACCCGCCGTAAGGGCGGAACCCTATGCAGCCGTTACCGCAGCAACGGATATGTACTCAATCAGCCAGAAAAAAACGAGCCTTCGACGTTACTCAGGCAATTCAACCAAGCCATCGACATCAGTCATCGCCCGCTCCAGCAGGTCGGCCGGCAAGCTCTTGCTCGCCCGCGCCCCGAGCAATTTGAGTTGTTCGCTGCGGCTGACCAGGTTGCCGCGTCCTTCGGTCAGCTTGTTGCGCGCTGAGCTGTAAGCCTTGTCCAGTTGCTGCAGGCGATTGCCGACCTCGTCGAGATCCTGAATGAACAGCACGAATTTGTCGTACAGCCAACCGGCACGCTCGGCGATTTCCCGTGCGTTCTGGCTTTGCCGCTCTTGCTTCCACAGGCTGTCGATCACGCGCAATGTCGCCAGCAACGTCGTCGGGCTGACAATCACGATGTTACGGTCGAAGGCTTCCTGAAACAGCGTCGGTTCGGCCTGCAAGGCTGCGGAAAACGCCGCCTCGATCGGCACGAACAGCAAAACGAAATCGAGGCTGTGCAGACCGTCGAGCCGCTTGTAATCCTTGCCGGCCAAGCCTTTGACGTGGTTGCGCAAGGACAGCACGTGCTGCTTGATCGCGATCTGTCCAAGGCTGTCATCGTCCGCTGCGACGTATTGCTGATAGGCCGTCAGACTGACTTTGGAGTCGACCACCACCTGCTTGTCACCGGGCAGATAAATAATCACGTCAGGCTGGAAGCGCTCGCCGTCCGGTCCCTTGAGATTGACCTGGGTCTGATATTCGCGCCCCTTCTCCAGGCCAGCGTGTTCAAGCACTCGCTCCAGAATCAGCTCGCCCCAGTTGCCTTGGGTCTTCTGCCCCTTCAGTGCGCGAGTCAGGTTGGTCGCCTCATCGCTCAGGCGCAGGTTGAGCGCCTGCAAACGCTCCAGCTCCTTGGCCAGGGAGAAGCGTTCGCGGGCTTCGGCCTGATAACTTTCTTCCACGCGTTTTTCGAAGGACTGAATGCGCTCTTTCAACGGATCAAGCAGTTGGCCGAGACGCTGTTGGCTGGTCTCGGCAAAGCGTTGTTCGCGTTCATCGAAGATCTTCCCGGCCAGTTCGGCGAACTGCGCACGCAGCTCGTCACGCGAGCCTTGCAGGTCACTGAGGCGTTGCTGATGGCTCTCCTGTTGCTCACGCAGTTCGGCGCTCAACGAGGCGGCCTGCGCATCAAGACGACGCAACTCGGCTTCCTTGTTGGCACGCTCAAGGTTCCAGGCATGGGACGCATCACGAGCGTCATCGCGCTCGATTTGCAGTAACTCGACTTCACGACGCAGGGCCGCCAGGTCAGCCTGTTTGAGGGTATTGGCCTGGCTGAGGTCGGCAATCTCGTCACGACTGGCCTCCAGCTGAGCGTTGAGACCGTCCTGAGCCAACTGCGCCATGGCCAGCCGCTCTTCAAGCACAGCGATGTCGGCCTGGCCATCCCGCGCGCGGCGCTGCAACTGCCAGGCCAGCACCAACAGCGGCAACCCTGCGCCTGCAAGCCCCAGCAACACGCTGGTCAAGTCCATAGCCATAGCGACTCCTGCCGATCCGATAAAGCTTGAAGGTTAACCAAGGTGTCAGAGCTTGGACAGCTCAGTCTGCGATCAGGCCCAGTTCCTGTTGCGCACGCACGTCGCCGGCGCGGGCGGCCTGGCGCAACAGGTCCTGGCCGATGCGCCGGTCGCGGGCATTGCCGCACTCGCGACACATCAACTGGCCCAGACGGCTCTGCGCAACGACGACGCCCTCACGCGCAGGCTGCTTAAGCAAACGCCCGGCAAGGTGTTTGGCATTACGGCTATCGCCCAGACGCGGGCTGTCGAGCAACCATTCGGCCACACGCACGGAAAAACGCTTGGGGGAGGTAACACGAGGAGGTTCTGAGGTAACAGAGTCTGATACTGAGCGAAACTTCATAAAGCACTTGGGGCAGATCGGAAGGCGCGCCACTCTACTCTCTTTTTCTTTCAGGTAAAGTCGAAAAATCAGTCGGCACGCCCGTGCTAGAGCAAGCGCTCGGGACAATCCACAGAAGCTGTGGATAACTCAGTGGACAACCGCCTTGCAACCCTCGCAAAGCCTTATGGAATGGGCCTCGCAGTCAAACTGACGATTTTTTCACCAACAAAAAAAAGCGATGTTTTTCATTGACTTAAACTTTTGATACAGGCAGCCGTCGGGGTCAGGATTGATATGACAGTGCGGTGACAGTCCGCGCCACTGATGTGCACAAGTACCTGCTGCCCGGTTATATCGGTGCGCTTTTTCGGGCCAGTCTGGCAGCCTACCGGGGATAAACCGGCCTGATCACCTTGAGAGCAAGCACGTTGCGCCGACAAACGGTGAAGAAAACTGACCCGACATAAGCGATCCGGCCTGCCGGCAAGCTGTCCCAACGGGCGCACGGGAAGTTTTTTTTGCGAGGCATTTGCTTTGCATCATTCGATCCGTTACTATCCGCGGCGTTAGTACCAAGCTGAAAGTCAATTCCGGTCGAACACATCCCCACGGTAAACCTTCGTTATCGAAGCCTCTGCCGAAAAGAGCGGGAACGACCCCTCGATGGTTTCCAGGTAAATCTTGCGACGACACAGCCTTTGATCGAATGCAAAGGGTGTTGCGAAGACCGTTTACTCTGACCGAACCAACCTGCAAATTGATCAGGATCTTCACCCCGGGCCCAGAACCTTTGCCCTTGTTGTGATGCCTGTCCTCCTAAGTACCTACCTGCCAGCCCAAGCGCGCCCACTTATCAGCGCTTCAAACTGGCTGCTTTGTTCCAGTCGGGTTCTTCGTTCGATCAATGGTGATCGACGTTACTGGAACGTTTTAACGTTGCACGGTTCTTATCCGTGTCATTTGTAGGAACACCTAATAACTATGTCTACTCAAATCCACACTCAGGATGCCATTCGCACCCTAACCAACGCTTTTGCCCCAATGAACTGCCTGATCATGGCCGCTCGCAAAGGCTGCTTCAGCTTCACCGTGGTCAATGAACACGGGATCGCTCGTCACAGCGAGCGCTTGTACCCCGATCAATACTCCAGCGCCGAACCGCTGCAGGCCGTGATCGACCGTACGCGCCAGGCACTGGTTGCCTGATAGCCGAACGCGCTGCAAGAGCCAAAGCCCCGCACACAATGCGGGGCTTTTTATTGCCTGATGTTTCGCTTTTACCGCTTCGCCGTTAAGCATCATTGGATATAACGGTTAAAACTCGAAGCCGGAAATATTTTAAAAACAGTCCTTTACACCCTGAATATGACACTACACTTCAACTCGAGCGGCTTGATCCGCTTGTGGCGAGCCTGAGCCGATCCACCGCTGCCAAGCCCCCTTTCAGGACTCGCCCCCATTACAAGATCCGAGGGTTTTATGGGTATCGCTGCCAGCGAACTGTGCCGCTACGTGATCCGTCCTACCTTGATCTACCTGGGACGCCACTGTGCAACTGCCGAATCCCTGCTGTTGGGTATCGCCGCCAGCCAGTCCGCCCTCGGCTCCGCACTGCATGACCGCCGCGGCCATGGCCTGTACCGCATCGCCGAGCAGCGCCACCAAATGCTTTGGGACGATTACCTGGCGCTCGATCCGGAGCGCGCCAGCCTGGTGCGTGGCCTGGCCAGCCAGCACGCATTCCTCAGCGGGCCGCACCTGGAACTGACCGTCAATCTGCGTTACGCCACTGCCATCGCCTGGCTATTGATCGAAGAGCAAGCCCCCACCCTCCCCGACCCGAACGATTTGCTGGGCATGGCGCGTATCTGGCGCCAGACATTCCAGCCTCAGGGTCGTCTGCGCGATTTCACCGACGCCTGGCAGACCTGTGTTTCACCGCTGAATCAGGTCGCTTGTTGACCGAGCGGTTTCACAAGTTCTCGCAACAGGTCGGCATTTTGGTCGGATTGTCCTACAAAACCGCTCTAACTCAAGGCATACAGGCTATAGCGCTGGAACGAAAATGTTGGTAATTTTCGCCCCGGTGATCACCAGGAGTTCTAATAATGAAAAAAGTAATGCTCAAAACCACCCTTAGCCTCGCCGTTGCCATGGCATCCACCCAGATTTTCGCGGCGGGTTTTGCCCTCAACGAACAAAGCATTAGCGGGATGGGGACTGGTTTTGCCGGGCGATCTTCTGCTGCCGACGACGCAAGCACTGTTTATGGCAACCCTGCCGGCATGTCGCGCCTCAAGCGCGAACAGGTCACCGGCGGCGTCGCTTTTGTCGATGCTCATACCGATATCAGTAACGGCAGCTCCAGCCCGAACGGCGGCAGCAACAAAGGCGACATGGTGCCCCTCACCGCCGTACCGATGGGCTTCTACGTCAAGCCAATCGACGATCACTGGGCATTCGGCCTGGGCGTCTACGTGCCATTCGGCCTGATCACCGATTACGAAAACGGCTTTGCCGGCCGTTACTTCGGCAGCAAGTCCGAAGTCCAGGTCATCACTTTCCAGCCAACCGTCAGCTACGCCTTCAACGACAAGGTGTCGATCGGTTTCGGTCCGACCATCAACCGCATCGACGGCTCCCTGGAATCGAACCTGTCGATCACCCAGGCGCTGCCGGACGGCAAGGTCAAGATCAAGGGTGACGACACCGCGCTGGGCTACAACATCGGCGTGCTGGTACAAGCCACCGACACCACCCGCGTGGGCCTGACCTATCACTCCAAAGTCGATTACAAGCTCGAAGGCGACACCAAGGTCAAGTACGGCGCACTGGCGCTGGCAGGCCTGGGCGCCAACCAGAAATACGACGCTTCGTTGAAGATCACCACGCCTGAATCCGTCGACCTGTCGGTTACCCAGGCGATCAACGATCGCTGGAACGTCTACGCCGGTACCACCTGGACGCGCTGGAGCCAGCTGGACAAGATCACCGTCAAGAACTCCGGCGTGCAGCCACTGCTGGCTGGTCAGTTCGGCTCGATCAACGAAGATCAGAACTGGCATGACACCTGGGCTTACGCCGTAGGTACGTCGTATCAGTTGAACAAGGAATGGGTACTGCGCACTGGTCTGACGTTCGACCAGTCGCCGACCAATAACGAAGATCGTTCGCCACGCATTCCTACCGGCGACCGCACCATCTTCAGTATCGGTGCCGGCTGGAGTCCTACCGAAGACTTGACTATCGACGTCGCTTATTCGTACTTGAAGGAAGAATCGGTCAATATCCGCAACGAAAACAATCGTGGCCAAAGCTACGAGTCCAAGTATGAAAACTCGGCAAACGGTTTCGGTGTCGGCGCGACCTACCGCTTCTGATGCTGCAAGGCGAGGCTAACCCCTCGCCCACAAAAAGCCCCGCTCTCTTTGCAGAGGCGGGGCTTTTTGGTTTCCGGCACTACGCCAAGCGATTGTGGGAGCGAGCCTGCTCGCGAAAGCGGTGGATCAGCCGACTCATACTTTGAATGAGAGACCGCATTCGCGAGCAGGCTCGCTCCCACAGGGTACAGAGTGAATCAAGGCTTCAGCGGCTTTGAAGCGATGGCCTTTTCGATCGCCGCAATAAACTCCGGATCATCCGGCTTGGTCAGGCTGGAAAAGTTGGCGATGACGTTGCCCTGACGATCGACCACGTATTTGTAGAAGTTCCACTTCGGCGCACTGCTCTGCTCGGCCAGCACCTTGAACAGATGCGTGGCGCCATCACCGCGGACCTTCTGTGGCTCGGTCATGTTGAACGTCACGCCATAGTTGGCATAACAGACCTTGGCCGTCTCGGCACTGTCCTTGGACTCCTGCTTGAAATCATCGGACGGCACACCGAGCATCTCCAGCCCTTGCGCCTTGTAGCGCTGATTGAGCGCCTCAAGCCCTTCGAATTGCGGGGCGAAACCGCAGAAACTGGCGGTATTGACCACCACCAGCGGCTTGTCGGCGTATTGCTTGCACAGATCGATGGATTCCTTGGCACGCAACTTCGGCAGCGAGCCTTGCAACAGGTCCGGACAGTCGGCGGCCTGGGCGAGGCCAGTCAACGCTATCAGCAAAGCGGGAACAGCACACCAGCGCATCAACATGTTGAACATCCTTGGGCAGTGGTCAGCCTTCGACGTTACTCGTCACGCTGCGCTCTAGCAAATACTCATGCCCAATTGCATCAATGCGAGGCCGCCCTGCTGCCAGCCCCACCACACCAGCGCCAGCAGCGCGGCGGCCAGTGCGGTGATGGCGAGTCGCGCCCAGTGCCGGCTCATGCCGCGCTCGCACTGGCTTGCAGGCGCGCCACCGGACGCTCGCGCACCGGCCAGTTCAGCGCCGCCGCCAGCAGACTCAAGAGAACCGCCACTTGCCAGATCAAGTCATAACTCCCGGTACGGTCATACACCACCCCGCCCAGCCAGCCGCCGAGGAACGAGCCGAGCTGATGGAACAGGAACACGATGCCACCGAGCATGGACAGATTGCGCACGCCAAACAAGGTCGCCACCGTACCGTTGGTCAACGGCACCGTCGACAACCACAGGAACCCCATCGCCATGCCGAACAGATAAGCCGACGTGGTCGTCACCGGCAGCCACAGGAACAGCACGATCACCACCGCACGCAGCAGGTACAACGCCGTCAACAGGCGCGGCTTGGACATGCGTCCGCCGAGCCAGCCAGCGGTATAGGTGCCGAAGATATTGAACAGCCCGATCAACGCCAACACCGTGGTGCCTACGGTCGCCGGCAGATGCTGATCGACCAGATAGGCCGGCAGATGCACGCCGATGAACACCACCTGAAAACCACAAACGAAAAAGCCGAACGCCAGCAGCCAGAAACCGGAATGCCCACAGGCTTCACGTAGCGCCTCGGCAAGCGTCTGTTCATGACCCATCAGCGGCAACGGTTTGTCCTTGAGCATGCTCACCAGCGGCACAATCATCGCCACCAGCAGCCCCAGCACCAACAGCGCCGCCGACCAGCCGAGCCAGCCGATCAGGCCGAGCGTGCCCGGCAGCATGGCGAACTGGCCAAAGGAGCCGGCGGCGCTGGCGATGCCCATGCCCATGCTGCGTTTTTCGGGCGGTACAGCGCGACCGACGACGCCGAGGATCACCGAAAACGAGGTGCCGGACAGGCCGATACCAATCAGCAGGCCAGCGCTCAGCGACAGGCTCAGCGGCGAATCAGCCAACCCCATGCAGACCAGGCCCGCGGCATACAGTACGCCGCCGATCAGCACCACTTTCGCCGCGCCGAAGCGGTCGGCCAGCGCGCCGGTAAACGGTTGTGCCAGGCCCCAGATCAGGTTCTGCAAGGCGATGGCGAAGGCGAATACCTCACGCCCCCAGCCGAACTGCGCACTCATTGGCGACAGGAACAGGCCGAAGCCGTGCCGTATGCCCAACGACAACGCCAGGATCAGCGCACTCCCCAGCAACACCCAACCGCACGTACGCCACATCGTTGTCATTATTGTTCTCCGCTTGCGGGTATATACCCGCTTGAGTTTGGAAAAAAACCGGCCTCAGGCCAGTTCATCCAGCAGTCTGAGCAAGGTTTCGCGCTTCTCGGCACCGAGACGGTCAATCAACCGCTGTTGCGCCGCTTCCCAGGCGGGCAGTGCCGCTGCCAGGCGTTGCACGCCGGTTTCGGTGAGTTTGACGATGCGGTTACGCAGGTCGTCGCCTTCGGCCAACGCCACCAGCCCTTCGCCTTCCAGTACGCGCAGATTACGCCCAAGGGTGCTGCGGTCCAGTCCCATGGCTTCGGCCAGTTCGGAAATGCTCGGCTGATCCAGACGCTGCAGATTGCACAGCAGAGAATACTGGGCAACGTTGATCCCGAAGCCGTCGAGGGCGCCGTCGTAATGCCTGCTGACGCCACGCGCGGCGCGACGCAGGTTGGTGCACAAACACTGAGAAGGAAGCATGATGCGTGTATATACCCGCGACTGTGTTAAATCAAGTTACAGATGAAATTCCTGATATTTTTGCTGCCTGAAAAATCGCCATCGCGAGCAGGCTCACTCCTACAAGGGGTACGCATTTCAATTGTAGGAGTGAGCCTGCTCGCGATAAGGCCGGCATTATCACTACAAAACTGTCAGCCTAACGCCAGCCCAACCAACACCATCATCTCCAGCAACTCCAGCAACGCCCCCGCCGTATCCCCGGTAGTCCCGCCCAACCGTCGCAGCATCACCCGCCGCAGCCAGACAAATACCCCAAGTGAAATCAGCAGCGCCACGACCGCACTGATCCCCGCGATCAACAGGCAACCCAGCGCACTCAACCCCAGCACCCACCACCCGCCCTTGCGCGGCAGATGATCGGCCAGCGCCTGGCCCAAGCCACCCGCACGCACATACGGCGTGGTCAGAAACAACCCCAGCAGCGCCGCCCGGCCCAGCACTGGCACGATGACCAGCGCCATCCCTTGTCCTTGCTCAATCAACGCCAGCAGCGCAGCGAATTTCAGCAGCAGCACCAACACCAGCGTGACTACTGCAATCGGCCCGCTGCGTGGATCTTTCATGATCGTCAGCGTGCGTTCGCGATCACCGAAACCACCGAGCCAGGCATCCGCGCTGTCGGCCAGACCATCCAGGTGCAGCGCACCGCTGAGCAACACCCACACCGTCAGCAACAGCGCTGCATGAAGCAACGACGGCGCACCGGCCAACAACAGATTCAACGTGTAGAGGATCAGCCCGAACAGCAATCCCACCAGCGGATAGAACAGCAGCGACCGCCCAAGTTGTTCCGGCGCAGGCATGCCCGGCAGGCGAATGGGCAGCCTGCTGAGAAACTGCAAGGCGATCCACAGCGGCAACATGTCAGTGACCTTCCTTGAGCGCGCCGTCAGCCGCGACCGTCAGCGCAAACAGCGCGCCGTGGCTGACTTCGACATTGAGCAAGTGTTCGCGCGGCAATCCGCGTGCCTGCGCCAGTAACAGGCGCATCACACCGCCGTGGCTGACCAACAAAATCCGCTCTCCTGCGTACGCCGCGTGCAACCGCGCAACCGCCGCCAAGACCCGCAAGGAAAACTCGCTGACCGGCTCGCCTTGCGGTGGCGTGAACGCATACGGATCAGCCCAGAACAGCCCCAGCGCCTCGGCATCCGTTTCCATCAACGCTGCTGCGCTCTGCCCTTCCCAGGCACCGAAATGCAGCTCCTGCAAATCTTTGTCGAGGTGCACCGACAGTTTCAGTCGCTCACCGAGTTCGGCGGCAAACCGCGCGCAGCGCTGCAACGGCGAGCTGACAATGCGATCCCACGGCCCACCCGCGACCACCGCTGCGCGCATCTGCGTCCAACCGTTTTCGGTGAGCGCATCGTCAAGGCTGCCGCGCAAGCCGCCGCCCAACTCCGTCTCGCCGTGGCGCAGCAGATCCACCCGCAGCGTCATGCCGGGCGATCCGCCACCGCGGCTTCGGCGAACGTCGCCATCTGCCCGTGCAGGTCACACGCCAGGCGCAACAACGGCACCGCCAACGCCGCGCCACTGCCCTCGCCCAACCGCAGGCCAAGCTCCAGCAACGGCTCGGCGCTCAAGGTTTCCAGCACATGGCGATGGCCCGGCTCGGCACCGCGATGGCCGAACAACAGCCAATCACGCGAGGCCGGATTCAAACGGACCGCGACCAGCGCAGCGACGGTGCAGATAAAACCGTCGACCAGCACCGCGATCCCTTCCTGCGCGCAGGCCAGATAAGCGCCGACCAACGCGGCAATCTCGAAACCGCCGAGATTGCACAGCGTCTGCAAGGCATCGCCACGCTGTGCGGCGTGCAGCGCCAGCGCGCGCTCGATCACTTGCGCTTTATGGCTGACGCCTTCGGCGTTCAGCCCCGTACCGGGACCGGTCAGGTGCGCCACCGGGCAATCAAGCAAGGCACACGCCAGCGCACTGGCCGCCGTGGTGTTGCCGATGCCCATCTCGCCGCCGATAAACAATTGCGTGCCGGCGGCTTTGGCGCGCAACACGCTGTCGCGACCGGCCTGCAACGCCAGTTCGCCCTGAGCGTGGGTCATCGCTGCGCCTTGAGCGAAATTCGCCGTACCTGCGCCGAGGTTCAAATGGCGCACGCCCGGCAGATTCAGCGCCGGATTCACCGTGCCGAGATCGACCACTTCCAGCTGCGCACCGAGCTGACGCGCCAGCACGCTGATCGCCGCGCCGCCGCTGACAAAATTGAGCAGCATTTGCCCGGTGACTTCCTGCGGATAAGCCGAAACGCCCTCCGCCACCACACCGTGATCGCCGGCAAAAATCGCAATCCACACTTGCGCAAGCGTCGGTTTGACCTGACCTTGCAGACCGGCCAGTTGCACCGCAACCGACTCCAGTCGCCCGAGCGAGCCGGCCGGTTTGGTCAGTTGCTGCTGTCGCGCTGCCGCGCTTGCAACGGCGTCGAGATCGACCGGTTTGCACGGGTTCAGCCACCAGGGTTGGGTCATAACGCAGGTCCTTTCAAAGTCAGGGGCAGGCCGGCGACGGTCAGGACAACACGCTGACAGCGCTCGGCCAGAGCTTGATGCAGCCAACCGGCTTCATCGACATAACGGCGAGTCAATTCGCCCAGCGGCACGACACCCATTCCGGTCTCGTTGCTGACAAAAATGATTTCCCCCGGCAGCGCGGCCAGGCACTCGAGCAGGGCTTCACGTTCGGCGCTGAGACGTTCGGCGTCGTCGAGCATCAGCAGGTTGGTCAGCCACAGCGTCAGGCAATCAACCAGCAGGCAACGCTCGGCACTGGCGCTTTCGCGCAGCACGCGGGCCAGTTCCAGCGGCTCTTCGATCAACGCCCATTCGGCCGGGCGGCGCGCGCGGTGATGGGCGACGCGTTGGTTCATCTCGCCGTCCAGCGGTTGGCTGGTGGCGATGTAGGTGACGGCGAGATGGCTGTCACTGGCGAGTTTTTCCGCCAGGCGACTTTTGCCGGAGCGGGCGCCGCCGAGGATCAGTTGGAGCATCAGTTCATCCCGAAAAATATGCATTGAAGCTAAGGGCGCTATCGCGAGCAGGCTCACTCCTACAGGGGAACGCATTTCAAATGTAGGAGTGAGCCTG
>NZ_JABWQS010000063.1:0-24386 GCF_014268545.1 Pseudomonas sp. SWRI81 | reverse complement strand
GCGCCGGCGAGTGTGGCGGTTGGTCAGTAAGGTTCTGCGTTGAGGCGACTGGCCTCTTCGCTGGCAAGCCAGCTCCCGCATTGTCCGCTGCTGACACAAAAATTTGTGGACAACCGCAATCCCTGTGGGAGCGAGCCTGCTCGCGAAGGCGCCTGCACCGGCGGCGAAAATCTCAACCCTTGCAAAAGCGAGTCCGATACACCCCCGGCGCACACCCCAACCAACGCGAACACGCCCGATTGAAACTCTGCACATCGCTGTAGCCCAGCCGATCCGCCACCTCGACCAGCTCCAGCGTCCCGGCTTGCAACAGATCTTCGGCGCGGTAGCGTCGGTAGTCATCAAACAGTTCGGTGAACGTCCAGCCCAATGCCTTCAAGCGCCGGGCGGCGGTGCGTTCGAGCAAGTGCCGGGTGGCGCAGAATTGTTTCCAGTCAGCGGTAGCCAGGTCAGCGATCAGATAATCGCTGAGCTGCTCCAGCAACGTCGCTTCACTGTGACGCCGGGTCTGTTCCAACAGGTCGACCAAGGTTGTTTCCAACGCCTGATTGCCCGGCGTCAGTGGCACCGTGAACAGCTGCGGATCGAGATGAATCGTCGGATGCACTTGTCCGCCGAACACGGGGGCGCGAAAAACCCGCTCATGTTCCGCACTGCCGGCCGACACCAGCGCCACACCCAACACCGGATCACGGCCAAGACCGCTGGCCAGCAATTTGCGGCGCAGCAGGTTGCACAGGCTGACCAGGATGTAATCGATGAGCGCAGCGGGCGCACGAAGCGTGCCGACCTCAAGCAGACGCAACGCGACACCGCCGTCATCGCGCACGACCTGCGCAGTGAAATGGCCGTTGAAGAACGGAAAAAACTCCACAAAAAAAGCGCAGGCACGGTCCAGCGACACAGCGACATCGAACAGATACGTCAATCCGTTGGTGGCCGTGGAAACGAAGCGCTGGCCGGCCGCCAGACCCACCAGCGGGTCGGCGCTGTGTTCCACCGCAAAAGCCCAGAACCGCCGCGACTGCACCAGCGGAATGCGCATGAACGGCGTGCGCAAATCGAACAGGCTGCGATGCAGTTGCGCTTCAATGCTGCCCTGCGCAATGCCTCGTGCGAGCAGCTCTTCGATGGCCGGCAGTAAGGTCGGTGCGTAAAAGGCATTGGCGGGTGGTGGCGAGAGGTCGGTCATGTCAGCACGAGTCATAAAGTCAGCAGTTGGCCGCGAGCAGGCGTTGGTCCACGGTCAGGATCGCCTCGATCATTGCCCGCGCCGCTGGGGTCAGGGAATAGCCGGCCCGGCTGACGATGCCGTAACCCAGTTGCAAGGCTGGGTCGTCGTGGGGGATGTCGACGAATTCGAGCAACGCGATCAAGCCCTGATCGAGCTGTTCGCGCAGGGCTTCCAGCGTTGCCAGACCCACCGCATCGGAGCGCAGCACCACGCGCTGGATCGCGTCGAACTGCGCGCATTCGACGCTGGGATTGAAGTCCGCCTCACCGAGGATATCGGCGAGGACTTTGCGGATCGTCGGCGGGATGCGCGTGCCGACAATCGGGTAATCGAGCAGGGCGCGCAACGGCAGGTCCGTCTGCGCGGTGAGCGGGTGGCCGGCGCGGCAGAAAAAGCGTCCCGGTCGCGTGCGCAGTAAGTGCACTTGATACTGCGGATCGTTGACGAAGTGACGCGCATCCGCCACAAAAAACTCGATCTGCTGCTCACGCAACCACAATGACAATTGCTGCCAGTCGCCCTGATGAAAGCGCGTATGAATCGCCGGGTGCGCCTGAATGAAGGCCGCCAGCGCTTCCGGCACCAGCACCTGCGCGGGATAGGGGCCGCAGCCAAATTGCAGTTCGCCGCCAGTGAGGCCGTTGTATTGCGTCAGTTCGTTGTGCAGGGCCTGACTGCCGGCCAGCAGGCGCCGCGCATGTTGCAACACCAGTTCGCCTTGTCCGGTGAGGCGAAATTCGCGGCTGCTGCGTTCGACCAGCACACAGTCGAGGTCGCGCTCCAGGGTTTGAATGCTGCGGCTGAAGGCCGGCTGGCTGAGGTTGCTCGCTTCGGCGGCGCGGCCAAAGTTGCGGCAGTCGGCGAGGGCGATCAGGTGCCGAAGCTGGCGAAGGTCCATCATGCGTCTCCTGCATTTTGCGGATACTTTTAATGCATTGGATCGATAGCACGTCGGCTGGCATAAGTACACGCCTGTCTGTCGATGACCGCCGCCATGTCCCATCCTCTCTTCGCTTCCAGTGCCTTTACCCGCACGATTGTCAGCCATGCCCGGCAGTCCGGTTTATGCCCGCAGACGTTGCTGGCACGGGCCGCAATCTGCCCTTCGAGGCTCGCTGATCAGTCACAGACCATCGCCGCAGAGGCGGTCGAGCGCCTGTGGCACGCGTGCGAATTGGCAGGGGCGAAACGGACATTTGGTTGTGAGCTGGTGAGCGGGATGACGACCGACAGCCTACAAGGCCTGAACATTCTGCTCGACTCGGCGGCGAGCTTGCGCGCCAGCCTCGACTGCTTAATCACGTGTCTGCCAAGGGTGATCAATTACGTCGCGGTCGATCTGCAGGAGTCAGCCGACTTCGCACGTTTGCACCTGCGCCCGTTGCAGGGGCCGATTCATCATTTTGCGCAAGATGCGGCGACGATCGCCTTGGTGCGCAACATCGCCGCCCGGCTGGCCAAGGAGCCGGCGCAGGTGTTCAGCCGCGTTGCCCTGGGCCCGGCGCAGGCGGCCGGGGCCTGGCTGCGCGCGGCGGGAATTGCCGTCGAGCAGGGTCCGCACCTGTGCCTGACGTTGCACCGTGCAAGCCTCGATGCGGTGTTGATCGGCGCCAACCCGTTCGTGCACCAGAGCATGCTGCGCCATTGGCACGCCGCCAGCGCTCAACCCGCGCGCCACGACAGCCTGACGCTGGCGCGACACTGGCTGACGGCGGGCGATCAACCGATCGAACGGATTGCCGAACGCCTCGGCTACCGTCAGCCGAGCAACTTTATTCGCGCATTTCGCAAGCAGTTCGGGATCACCCCGAAGCAGTTCCGCCTGCATCCCGTGTAAGGGCGGCTGCCCCCGCCTTTCGGCAAGGGGCGCGGCTCAAGGCGTGACGATATTGAATTGCGGCCCGAACGTATCGAGGCTGCCCATCAACAGCGCAAACTTCTGGCCGTTGCCCTGCAACTTGACCAGCCCTTTTTGCATCGCCGTCGGGAAATCCAGCTGCTTGAGGCTGATCTTTTCCAGCGTATCGCGGCTCAGGCTGACACCGGCCTCGGCCTTCGGATTCAGCCCGGCCCGGTGCGTCAGCACGCCGTTGCGCAGGGTCAGGTTGAAATCCTTTTGCACGTCTTCAAATGTCCAGTTCAGGGTCAGGTCATGGGCGACGGCTTTGTCGCTGTCCAGGCGCACCGCCAGGTAATCGAAGAACATCTCGGGGCTCATCGCCCGGACCATGTCCACCGACACGGTGTTGGCCGACTGAGGCGGCACACCGTTGCGCAGTTCCATGGCGCCGGTCAGGTACATGTTGCGCCAGGTGGCGTTCTCGCTCTGATAACCCATTTGCTCCAGCGCCTCGGCCTGGGCCTTGCGCGCGTTGGCATTGTCCGGCTCGGCGAAGAGCAGTTGGTTGCCCAGTTGCGCGGCCCAGCGATAATCCGCGCTGGCGATGGCAGTGCGCATTTTCTCCAGCACTGCGGCGCCGCCGCCCATGGCCTCGACGGTGCGTTTGGCTGTGTCCACGGGCGGCAGCGGGTTGAGGTTGGCCGGGTTGCCGTCATAGAAACCCATGTAGCGCTGATACACCGCGCGGGTATTGAAACTCAGCGAACCATAGTAGCCGCGGGTGTACCACTTCTGGTCGAGCGCGCCCGGCAGCTTCTTGATCGTGTCGGCAATTTCCAGCGGCGTCAGGCCCTGGTTGAGCAGGTGCAAGGTGCGGTCATTGATGAACGCGTACATGTCGCGCTGATCGGCGAGCAAAGTACGAATCCGCTCGCCGCCCCAGGTCGGCCAGTTGTGCTGGGCGAACAGCACGTCGGCCTTGTCGCCGTAGCGCACCAGGCTGGCGTCCAGGTATTGCGACCAGGCCTTGGCATCGCGCACTTGCGCGCCACGCGGGGTGAGAATGTTGTGCATCATCTGCGTGGCGTTTTCAGCCATGCACAGGGCTTTCAGTTCTGGCAGATACAGATTCATTTCCGCCGGCGCTTCGGTGCCCGGGGTCAGTTGAAATTCGACTTGCAGGCCGGCGATGGTGCGGGTTTCCAGCGGCTCGGCGATTAGATCGGTGGGCGGAATAAGCGTGACCGTGCCTCCGCTGGGCGCGCTCTTGCCCAGGCCGGCATCGACCTGACCCTTTTCGCTGCGCGGCAACAGGCTGCCGAACTGATATTGCGCGCGGCGACTCATGGCGTTGCCGGCCATGACGTTCTCGCTCATCACGTGTTCCATGAAACCGACCGGTGCGTACACCTTGACCTTGCCCGCCTTGACGTCCGCCTCGTCGATCACCCCGCGCACCCCACCAAAATGGTCAACATGGGTATGGCTGTAAATCACCGCGACCACCGGTTTGTGCGGGCGGTTGGCGTAGTACAGATCCAGCGCGGCCTTGGCCGTTTCGGCCATGGTCAGCGGGTCGATGATGATCAGCCCGTCGTCACCCTCGATGATGGTCATGTTGGCCAGATCGAGGCCGCGCACCTGATACAGCTTCGGGCTGACTTCGAACAAACCGGCGTGGGCGTTGAGTTGCGCCAGTCGCCACAGGCTCGGGTTGACCGAGGCTGGCGCCTTGTCGCTGGCGAGAAAATCGTAAGCGTGGGTGTTCCAGATAACCTTGCCGGCGGCATCCTTGATCTGGCCTTTGAACGGGGCGATCAGGCCTTTGCTGACCGACTCGAAATCGGTGCGGTCGCTGAAGGGCAGGGTTTGCAGAACGGCGGCGTTGCGGGTGGCGGTTTGTGTGCTGGGCGTAACCGGCCCGTCGCTGGCGAATACCGCCTGGCTCAGGCTGGCGGTGATCAGGCAGGTCAACAGGCCGCGAGGGCTCAAACTGAAACGGGGCATGGTGTCTCCGGTTGTTATCGTTATGGCTCGGACACCTCGCAGGGTAGAGCAGCGTGCATGGACGGCGTTGATCGTCAGCGGACAAAAACCATTCAGGGCCGCTATCCTAGGGCCAGGTCCATTGATCGGGTTTGCTCATGCTTGAGGTTCGCAACGTTTTCAAAAGCTATGCCACGCCGCAGGGTTCATTGCCCGTACTGCAAGGCGTCGACCTGACGCTGCAAGCCGGCAGCAGCCTGGCGCTGATGGGGGAATCGGGAAGCGGCAAAAGCACTTTGTTGCATCTGATTGCGGGTCTCGACAAGGTCGACCGCGGCAGCATTCGCAGCGGCGAGCATCGGCTTGAAGAAATGAACGAAGCGCAACTGGCGAACTGGCGGCGCACGGAAATCGGCCTGGTGTTTCAACAGTTCAACCTGATCGGCAGCCTGCGCGTCGAGGACAATCTGGCGTTTCAGGCGCGTCTGGCGGGGCGTCACGAGCCGCGCTGGCAGGCGCATCTGGTGCAGCGCCTGGGGCTGACGGATCTGCTCAAGCGCTATCCTGAACAACTCTCCGGCGGCCAGCAGCAACGGGTCGCGCTGGGCCGGGCGCTGGCGTCGCAGCCGAAGCTGTTGCTGGCCGATGAACCGACCGGCAGCCTCGATGAAGCGACCAGTGATGAAGTGCTGCGCTTGTTGCTCGAACTGCTCGACGACACGCCGACGACCTTGCTGATGGTCACTCACAGTCAACGTGTCGCGGCCCGCCTGGCGCAACGGCTGGTATTGACCAACGGGCGGCTGGCGTGAGAGTGCTGCGCCAGACACTCCGCGCGCTGCTGAGCCACTGGCGGCGCCATCCGGTGCAATTTTTCAGTGTGCTGACTGGATTGTGGCTGGCGACCAGCCTGTTGACCGGTGTCGAGGCGTTGAACAGTCAGGCGCGCGACAGCTATGCACGGGCCAGTCAGATGATCGGCGGCGAACCTCAGGCCAGTCTCAGTACGCCGAACGGAGCGCTGTTCCCCCAGCGCTGGTTCATCGAACTGCGCCGACAAGGCTGGCCGGTGTCGCCAGTATTGCAGGGCCGCTTGCAGCTCAAGGGTCACGAAGACCAGCGTCTGCAGTTGATGGGCATTGAACCAGTGTCGCTGCCGGCGGATTCGGCTGTGGCCGGGCAGGCGATGCCGATCGAGCGAGTCGTCGAATTCTTCACGCCGCCGGGCAGTACCTGGATTTCCCCCGAGACCTTGCAAATGCTCGGTTTGCGCGAGGGCGATACGCCGCCAACCGCAGGCAGCCAGAGCCTGCCTCCACTGCTGGCGCAAAAAGACATGGCGCCGGGCTTGTTGCTGGTCGACATCGGCGTGGCGCAGGCGCTGCTCGAACAACCGGGGCAACTCTCACGGTTGTTGCTGCCCAAGGATTTTCACGGTGAATTGCCGGCGCACCTTGGCGCGCAGTTGCAACTCAAAAGCAGCGGCGAGGAAAACAATCTGGCGCGGTTGACCGAGAGTTTTCACCTCAATCTGGATGCTTTGGGATTTCTCTCCTTCGTCGTCGGTTTATTCATTGTCCACGCGGCTATCGGCCTTGCGCTGGAGCAGCGCCGGGGCTTGCTGCGGACCTTGCGCGCCTGCGGCGTCAGTGCGCGAATGCTGATCGGCTGCCTGACCATCGAGTTGGGAATGCTGGCGCTGATTGGCGGGCTGTTCGGTGTGATCAGCGGCTATTGGCTGGCCAGCGTCTTGCTCCCGGATGTCGCCGCCAGCCTGCGCGGTCTGTACGGCGCAGAGGTGGCGGGGCAGTTGCGGTTGAGTCCCTGGTGGTGGTTCAGCGGCATCGGATTGAGCCTGCTCGGCGCGTTGCTGGCCGGGGCCAACAGCCTGCTGCGGGCGGCGCGTCTGCCGTTACTGGCGGTGGCCGATCCGCAGGCGTGGCATCAGCAATACGCGCGCTGGTTGCGTCGGCAGGGTTGGCTGGCCGCGGTGTTGTTGGCCGTTGCGTTGCTGGCGCTGATCTGGGGTGACAGCCTGAGCAGCGGTTTCGTCCTGATGGCGGGGCTGTTGCTCGGCGCCGCGCTGGCCCTGCCGGTGCTGCTCAGTGCGCTGCTGAACCCTTTGCTCGGGCGCAGTCGCTCGGTGCTGGGGCAATGGTTTCTTGCCGACTGCCGCCAGCAATTGCCGGCCCTGAGTCTGGCCTTGATGGCGCTGCTGCTGGCACTTGCCGCCAACATCGGTGCGGGCAGCATGACTGCCGGCTTCCGTCAGACTTTCAACGACTGGCTCGAGCAACGCCTGAGCGCCGAGTTGTACATCAATCCCGCCAACCCGGCGCAGGCCCGCGAAATGCACAGCTGGTTGCAGCAGCAACCGAACGTGCAGGCAGTGCTGCCCAACTGGCAAGTCTCGGTGACGCTGCAAGGCTGGCCGGCGGATGTCTACGGCATCATTGATCATCCGCACTATCGCCAGCACTGGCCGCTGCTCGACAGCAGTGGCGGCGATCCCTGGGGGAAACTGGCGACGGATGATGCGGTGATGCTCAGCGAGCAACTGGCCCGGCGCCTGAAATTGCGTGCGGGCGAGCATCTGACGATTCCCACGCCCAACGGCACATGGTCGCCGCGCATCGTCGGCATCTACGCCGATTACGGCAACCCCAAGGGGCATGTGCTGATCAGCAGCCATCACCTGCTGCGCGGCTGGCCGCAGCTGACGCCGAATCGCTTCAATCTGCGTATCGATGCGTCGAATATTCCAACATTGCTGAAGGCCTTGCAGGCACGCTTTGAGCTCGATGACAGTCGCATCGTCGATCAGGCGCAACTCAAGGGCTGGTCGGTGCAGGTTTTCGAACGCACCTTTGCGGCCACGGCGGCGCTGAACAGCCTGACCCTTGCGGTGGCAGGGGTCGCGCTATTCATCAGTCTGTTGACGCAGAGCCAGAGCCGCCTCGGCCAACTCGCACCCCTGTGGGCGTTGGGCGTAACGCGCAAGCAGTTGATGCTGCTCAACCTTGGCCAGACCTGGTTGCTGGCGGCGTTGACGCTGGTGTTGGCGCTGCCCCTGGGGATCGCGCTGGCGTGGTGCCTGGATGCGGTGATCAATGTGCAGGCGTTTGGCTGGCGTCTGCCGTTGCGGGTATTCCCGTTGCAGCTTCTGCAACTGACGGGCCTGGCGTTGCTGGCCACTTTGCTGGCGTCGGCATGGCCGCTGTATTCGTTGTATCGCACGCAACCGGCAGACTTGCTGAGGACCTTTGCCCATGAGGATTAAGCGCGTCGCGCTGATAATCGCGCTGTTGCTGGGCGGCTGCGATCAACCGGCACCCGAGCAGAAAGGCTTCGCCGGCATGGGCGATCAGGCGCAGTCCTTCACCCCGGTGGTGCCCGGTCGGGTGTTCAGTTTCCCCGCCGATCACGGCGCGCATGATGGTTTTCGCATCGAATGGTGGTACGTCACCGCCAACCTCAAAGACCAGCAGGGCCAAGATTTCGGTGTGCAATGGACGCTGTTTCGCAGCGCCCTCAAACCGGGAACGGAGCAAACCGGGTGGGGCAGTCAGACCGTCTGGCTGGGACACGCGGCGGTCACCTCCGGCGCGGTGCATCACGCCGCCGAACGGTACGCCCGTGGTGGCGTAGGGCAGGCCGGGGTACAACTGGCGCCGTTCGAAGCGTGGATCGATGATTGGCGGTTCGCCAGCCAAGCGCCGGACCCGTTGAGCGAGATGCAACTCAGCGCGCGTGACAAGGCCTTCAGCTACCAACTGCGGCTCACCTCCAGCCGACCGCTGGTGCTGCAGGGCGGCAAGGGCTTCAGTCAGAAATCCGAAGAGGGCCAGGCCTCGTATTACTACAGTCAGCCGTTCTTCCACGCCAACGGCACGCTGCAAATTGACGGCCAGACCTACACCGTCAGCGGCCCGGCGTGGCTCGACCGCGAATGGAGCAGCCAGCCGCTGACCGCCAACCAGACTGGCTGGGACTGGTTTTCCCTGCACCTGGACAGCGGCGAACACGTGATGCTGTATCGCATGCGCCAGAAGGACGGTGCGCCGTATCTCACCGGCACCTGGATCGCTGCCGACGGGCAGATCGAAACCCTGCGCAGCGAGCAAATTACTCTCACCCCGCAAGACACCGCCAAGGTCGCCGGTCGCCCGATGCCGGTGAAGTGGACGATCGACATTCCCGACAAACACTTCACCATCAGCGTCGATGCACTCAACCGCAACGCCTGGATGAATCTGCGCATTCCGTACTGGGAGGGCCCGGTGAAAATCAGCGGCAGCCACCCCGGCCAAGGCTATCTGGAAATGACCGGTTATTAACGGCTGACGCCGCTTCCCTGTGGGAGCGAGCCTGCTCGCGAAGACGCCAGTTGCTCCACCGCTTACTCAACCGCCCGGAACTCTCCCTCCCGCAAAAGGCTCTACCCGCAAACCACCACTTTCCGGACCCAGCCATGAGCGACGACCTGCAACCCCCAGACCTCAACACCTGGCAACGGCTGTTCGACGATCAAACCCTGTGGCAGCAGTCCCCTGACGCGCACTATTTCGATCTGCAACGCATCGCCGACGACCTGCTCGGCCAAGGCGCTATCGACCTGGAACAATGGCAATTGCTGCGCGCCAAAGCCGACGATCTGCACAACCACACACCCGAGGTCAATGTCGCCCGCGAACTGGACGACCCCGAAGCCTGAGGACCCTCCCCATGAACAAAACCGTGAGCCCGAACGACAACCCCGACGAACCTCGCCCGGCCGGCGAAACCGAACGCGACAATGACGCCTTGCGCCCGACCGATCCCAAGCAGCGCCAGAGCGGCGGCAAGGGCACACCGAGTGGTGAATCCACCGCCCAGGAAACTGCGTCGCCACACACCCGCGGGCCACAAACCCAAGTCAAGCCCTGAACAGCGTCTATGCTCACTGGCACGCCCACCGCTGAAATCGATTCGGCGGCGGGCGCTGCCATTTTCATCACAGGGAAAGTAATGCTTATGAAGCTCGACGCACTGGCCAAGGCCATCACCCTCGCTACGCTCCTTTCTACCGCCAGCTTCGGCGTCTGGGCCGCCGACATTCCGCTTTCGGCGACCATTGAAGCCGATGCCGTTACCACCAAAGTGCTTGCTGTCGATCCGGCCAAGCATCAGGTGGTGCTTGAAGGGCCAGAAGGCCGCCAGGTTCACGTTCAGCTCTCCGACAAGGCGAAAAACCTGGGCAATCTCAAGGTGGGCGATCTGGTCAAGATCGAGGTCCAGCGTTCCGTCGCTGCGTATCTGGACACCGACGTGGATAAAGGTCTGCCGGGCACCACAGAGCGCACCGGCGAACTGCGCAAGGCACCGGGTAGCGACAACCCGGGTGGCGAGGCTTACCGTCAGGTTCAGGTGCAACTTAAAATCAGCAAAATTGATTTGAAGACTCATCAGGTCACCCTCGAAAACCCGTCCGGACAATCGAAGACGCTCGACGTAAAGAAGCCTGAAATCCAAGCCAAGCTGAAAGATTTGAAAGTAGGGCAGAGCGTTATTGTCACTTACACCGATATCCTGAAAGTGACCAGTAAGCATGATAGTTGAGCATTAGCTCTACAATATGATTGTTCTTGTACAACGTCATGTATGAGAACAATCATATAAAAGTATCTGTCAGAAGTTTCCCGGTAAATATCGACGAACACAGTTTTTAACTTTTCAGTTCATAAATTTCATGTTTGTGCATGCGACATATTGGCCAATATCCATTAAAATCCATGCCGTTCGCCCAGTGTCAGGGCTCTTTACCGGTGCATGGATTGCCAGGCCATTACACTGGGCGAACACCTCCTTGGCGGCAGATGTATACAAAATTTGAGAACAAAAAGGGCGACTCGAAAGTCGCCCTTTTTTGTTACTGGATATCAAATGGAAGCGTGCATGCCGGACTTGCCCTGCTGTCCCTGCACCCGCTTGAGGGTCGCCTGATACATCTTTGTACGGCGGTGATCCTTGCCGTAGGTACCCGCCGCCGCGACGGTGCCGGCCTGGATGTGATCCAGGTAGCGAAAAATTTTTCGTGGCGAGAGAAATTTGATGCCGTAGCCCAAATCGACCATTCGATCCTGCAAGGTATAACCCGGCACCCGATCGTCCATGCAAAAGTGCAGACCTTTCGATTTCATCAAACGTGCATTCCACAACGTGCAGAAACTTTTCAAATGAGTTTCTTTATAAGGCCGTGGTTGTTTGGAACGCAGGCCCCATTGCAGTTTTACCCGTCGAACATGGTGCTTGCAGAATCGCGAAGTTAAACGCCACGTATCACGCAACAATCCGCGATCAAGCTGCTCGACACAACCAACGGCCGCCATGTCTGCAGTTTTCGTACATTCGCGCATCATCATTGCGAACACTTCCATGTCATACACAAACGTGTCGGTGTGCAGCAGAAACAAGTAATCGGTCTCGACTTTCTCCAATGCCAGATCCAGCGCCTTGCCATGGGCAATATGGCCCGCTTCCTTGCCCGGCGAGGGACGCTCGATCAGGTTGATCCAGTCCAGCGAACGCAAGTAATCGAGGCTGTCATCCGCCGAGTCGTTGTCCACCACCCACACCGGAATGCGCTGCGCCTGCACGTGTTCGCGTAGTAACTCCAGGCACATGCGGGTGATGTCCGCGGTTTTGTAATTGACCAGGACGAGGCTGAAGTTGGGTTGTGGCTGGGTGGGTAGATCAAAGGCTTTCATGTCGGAGGGACTCATCTACGGCTCAAGACGACAGGGTTCATGGGCCGGGATGCTAGCGGGGGAAGCTTAGGTGAAGCTTAATTTATGGGGTTGACCGGGCAAGCGGGAGTTATTCAACGCTGCAACCCGGTGTCGTAAAAGCACCGTGTGTGCCAGAGCCTTTACCCCCGATATATTACGACCACTGCGCAACTTCTTGCGCAGTTGGGCATGGGCCGGGACCGAGGTGTTTGCTTCGCGAGCAGGCTCGCTCCCACAGGGGATGTGTGGTTTGCCCGAAAGCCCGGGTTCACCGAAAAACCTGTAGGAGCGAGCTTGCTCGCGAAGGCGTCCGTGCAGGCGAATCATTGGCGACTGGTAAACCGCTATCGCGAGCAGGCTCACTCCTACAAAGGGATGTGTGGTTTGACCCGAATTTGCGTTCATCCGCAAAACCTGTAGGAGTGAGCCTGCTCGCGAAGGCGGCTGTTCAGGCAGATTGTTGGCGACTGACACACCGGTATCGCGAGCAGGCTCACTCCTACAAAGGGATATGTGGTTTGCCCCGAATTTGCGTTCATCCCCGAAACCTGTGGGAGTTCAGGTCAGATTAATCCGCAGCGCTTCGGCGCACTCCTCGATCGAGCGCTGCTGCGTTTCGGCATACAACCCCAGCTCATCTATGGTCGAACGCCCCAGCGCCTGTTCAAAAGCCTGGCGATTGGAATGCTCGCCATAGTGCGCCTGCGCGGCACCGCCCAGGTTCGACTGAAAAATCCCCGCCGCACTGACCGGAAGGAAATCTTCGTACACCAATGGCTCGGCTTTCACGTAGCCGCCGTGCAGTAAATCTTGCAGTGATTTTTCACCGAGTGCCGCAGCGGCCAGCCCCTTTTCTGTGGCGAAATAACGAAAATACGCCAGCCCCTGTTCGCGCATGCCGTCGAGACTGTCAGGAAATTCGGCAAAGTGCTGAGTCATCAGCGCGTTGTAGCGTGCGGCGTTGGCTTCGTTGGGAAAGTCGCCGAGTTCTTCGCGAGCGGCATTCAGCAAGCGGTCATACAGCGCTCGGCCCTTGGGCGTCAGCGCCGCTCCGCGTTGTTCGATCTCGCCGAAACGTGCGCTGTGGCTACCGTGAGTCTGGTTCTGATCAGTAAAAGCGATCGGCTCGTCCAGCGCTTTGAAACTGGTCTGGCGCAGCAGGATCGGGCAGTTGCGCCGCGGCGGGCCTTCGATCACCGCTTTTGGAGTAATGCCATGGGCCGGCATCTGCGTCTGAACGATGTCAATGTCCAGGGTGCGCGGTGTCAGGTGATTGATATGCGGGCCTTTGAACGCGACGACATCGGCAATCAAGCGATGCTGGGCGCTGAGGGTCTGATACTGCGTGGCCGTGACCGTGGCGCTGTGGTGCCAGCGAAAAGTTTCCAGTGCCTGTAAGACGAATTCTGCGGCTTCAGCTTCATTCAGGCCGCCCGCCGTTTCCGCCTGGGTAATCAGCCGTAATGCCTCTTCGGTAAAAATCGACCGTCGGGCCAACACCGATTCGGCGAATTCACGCACCTCAGGATCTTCAATCAGTTCCAGGCGCAGCAACGAGGTAAAGACCCGAAACGGGCTGATCCGCAGCGCTTCTTCATGCACCGCACGAAACGCTGTGGAATGCACCGGCACACCCGCCGGGGTCAGGTCGTAATAGCCCACGGGCTGCATGCCCATCACTGCGAACAGGCGGACGAGGGTAGCCAGTTCGCTTGCCGTGCCAACGCGGATAGCGCCGTGGCGCTCCATGTCCAGCCGTTCGATTTGGCCCGTGCTGCGCAAGTGTTCGGCCAAGTGGGGTTGGCGTTCAAGCACGTCACGGTTGGTCTGCTCGACCAGCGCCATCAGCGCGCCATACAGCGGCACCTCTTCGCGGTACATGTCGGACATCGCTCGGGAGAAGCGCTGGCGGATCAGGTCGGGACTGATGAACGGCTGCACGGTCATGAAAAAAATTCCTGGCACGGTCACGGAATGAGTGACGGAAAAGATCGCAGCCTTCGCCCACGCGGGCAAACGAAGAATCCTACGAACTTCATTCTGCCAACGACTGATCCACCAGTTCGATCCAGTGCAAAACCGGGGTGCGGCCGGCACTGGCCAAATGGCTCTGGCAACCGACGTTGGCGGTAACGATCAGCTCCGGATCGCCGCTTTCCAAGGCATTCAGGCGGTTGTCGCGTAACTGTCTGGCCAAAATCGGTTGGGTCAGCGAGTAAGTGCCTGCCGAGCCGCAGCACAGGTGGCCGTCCGGCACCGGGGTGAGGTTGAAACCCAGGCGCGTCAGCACGGCTTCCACCGCGCCGCCGAGTTTCAACGCGTGTTGCAAGGTGCAGGGGCAATGCACGGCGATACGACGCTCAGTGGCGGCGCAGATCTGCTCCAGCGGTTCCTGCGCGAGGATTTGCACAAGATCGACGCTGCGTTCGCTGATCTGTTGGGCCTTGTTGGCATAAGCCGGATCGTTCGCCAGCAAATGCCCGTAGTCCTTGATGAATGCGCCGCAGCCGCTGGCGGTCTGGACGATGGCTTCGGCGCCGCTCTGCACATGCGGCCACCATGCGTCGATGTTCTGTCGGGCGCGGTCGAGGCCTCTGGCCTGCGCATCAAGGTGATAGTCCAGCGCCCCGCAACAACCGGCTTCGGCCACTGGCGTGACGCTGATTCCCAAGCGATCGAGGACCCGTGCGGTTGCGGCGTTGGTGTTCGGCGACAGGCCCGGTTGGACGCAACCTTCCAGCAGCAAGACGCGGCGGGCATGCCGCGGAGCAGGGCGCGAACCCGCCGCCGGCGAGTGCTGCGGCAGTTTGTCTTCAAGCAAGCGCGGCAGCAGCGGGCGGAACGTCGCGCCCATTCGCAGCAAACCCTTGAACAACCGCGGATTCGGTGCCAATGCGCGCAAGCCTTCACGGAGCAGACGCTGGGCCGGTGGGCGCGGCACCGCGTGATCGACCACCGCGCGGCCAATGTCGAGCAAGTTGTGATAATCGACGCCGGACGGGCAGGTGGTTTCGCAATTGCGGCACGACAGGCAGCGGTCCAGATGCAGTTGCGTCTGCTCGGTGGCCGGCGCGCCTTCGAGCACTTGCTTGATCAGATAAATACGCCCGCGCGGGCCATCGAGTTCATCACCGAGCAACTGATAGGTCGGGCACGTCGCGTTGCAGAACCCGCAATGCACGCAAGTGCGCAGGATCTTTTCCGCTTCGGCGGCGCGGGGCAACTGGCGTGATTGCTCGCTGAGTGTGGTTTGCATGGTCAGACCTCGGCGTACATCCGTCCGGGATTGAACAGCCCTTGCGGGTCGAGTTGTGCCTTGAGTTGTCGGTGATAGCGCAGCAGCGTCGGCGCCAGTGGCTGAAACGGTGAGTCGATGGCGCCATGCGTGAAGCACGTCGCGTGACCGCCTAAGGCGTGGGCGAGCGCGTGAATGTCGCTGCGCTCGGATTTCAGCCAGCGTTGCGCACCGGCCCAGTCGATCAGTTGCTCGCCAGGCAGGTCGAGCGGGCCGAGATTGTTCGGCAATGACAGCCGCCACAGTGGCAAGCCTTCATCGAAAAAGCTCAAGCGCTGCTCGTTCAGATCGCCCCAGAAAGACGAATCCAGCGGCTCGCCACCGAGGCGTTGATGCGCCGCTGCCACTGAACCTTCGCCACCCTCCAGCCGCAAATACAGGCTGCGCCCGTCGTGACATGCGGCGCTGATCGGCAGCGGCTGCTGACCCCATTCGGCAAGTTTGCGCAAGGCGCGGGCACAGTCGATATCGAGGCGGATGCTCAGGCATTGGCGAGGTTTGGGCAGCACTTTCAGCGACACTTCGGTCAATACGCCGAGGCAACCGAAACTGCCGGCCAGCAGCCGCGACAGGTCATAACCGGCGACGTTTTTCATCACCTCGCCGCCGAAGCGCAAATGCTGGCCGAGGCCGGTGATGACTCGCGTGCCCAACACAAAATCGCGTACCGAGCCGGACCACGGACGGCGTGGTCCGGACAATCCGGTGGCGATCATGCCGCCCACCGTGGCGCTGTCGGTAAACGACGGTGGTTCGCATGGCAACATCTGCCCGGCGGCGTCCAGCGTTGCGAGCAGCTCGGATAACGGCGTGCCGGCGCGCGCACTGATCACCAATTCCGTCGGTTCGTAACGCACGATGCCGCGATGCACGCGGGTATCGAGCACTTCGCCGGCCACCTCGCGACCGAGAAACGCCTTGCTGTTGCCACCCTGGATTTTCATAGGCGTGGCATTGGCTAGCGCTGTTCTGACTTGATCAAGCAGGGCGTCGGCGGCATCGAAATCGGCCATCAGAAACGCTCCAGCTCGGGGAAGGGAAGTTGCCCGGTATGGATGTGCATCGCGCCGAACTCGGCGCAGCGGTGCAGGGTCGGGATGTTCTTGCCGGGATTGAGCAGGCCTTGTGGATCAAACGCGGCTTTGACTGCGTGGAACAGCAGCAACTCATCGCTGTTGAATTGCGCGCACATCTGATTGATTTTCTCTCGGCCCACCCCGTGTTCACCGGTAATGCTGCCGCCGACCTGCACGCACAATTCGAGAATTTTGCCACCCAGCGCCTCGGCGCGATGCAGTTCCCCTGGCTGGTTGGCATCGAACAGAATCAGCGGGTGCATGTTGCCGTCACCGGCATGGAACACATTCGCCACGCGCAAGCCATATTCCTCGCCGAGACGGGCGATGCCCTGTAAAACGGCGGGCAATTCGCGGCGCGGGATGGTGCCGTCCATGCAGTAATAATCGGGAGACAGACGCCCGATGGCCGGAAAGGCATTTTTGCGCCCGGCCCAGAACCGCACGCGTTCGGCCTCATCCCGGGCCTGCCGCACTTCGCTGGCACCGGCGCGGGCCATGACTTCGCGCACCCGTTGGCAATCGTCGTGGACATCGGCCTCCACGCCATCGAGTTCGCACAATAGAATGGCCTCGGCATCGACCGGGTAGCCGGCGTGGATAAAGTCCTCGGCGGCGCGGATGGCAAGGTTGTCCATCATCTCCAGGCCGCCGGGAATAATCCCGGCGGCGATGATGTCGGCGACCGCGCGGCCGGCTTTTTCCACCGAATCGAAACTGCCCAGCAGCACCTTGGCGACTTGCGGGCGGGGCAGCAGTTTGACTGTGACTTCGGTGATGATCCCCAGCAATCCTTCGGAACCGGTGAACAGTGCGAGCAGGTCGAAGCCCGGCGAATCAAGGGCCTCGGACCCCAAGGTCAGACGCTCGCCTTCGATGGTAAGCACTTCGATTTTCAGCAGGTTGTGCACGGTCAGACCGTACTTGAGGCAATGCACGCCGCCGGCATTTTCCGCGACATTGCCGCCAATCGAGCAGGCGATCTGCGAGGACGGGTCGGGCGCGTAATACAGCCCGAAAGGCGCGGCGGCCTGGGATATGGCGAGATTGCGCACCCCTGGCTGGACCCGTGCGGTGCGGGCGGCCGGGTCGATGTGCAGGATGTTGTTGAACCGCGCCATGACCAGCAGCACGCCTTTTTCCAGGGGCAAGGCGCCACCGGACAAACCGGTGCCTGCGCCACGGGCAACCACCGGAATGTGATGTTCATGACAGAGCCTGAGCAGGGTTTGCACCTGCTCGAGTCGACGGGGCAGGACCACCAGCATCGGTGTGGTGCGGTAGGCGGAGAGACCGTCGCATTCGTAGGGTTTGAGTTCGTCCTCGCGCCACAGAATGTCCAGATCCGGCAGCGCCTGCTGCAAGCTCTTGAGCAGTTCGGCCTTGTTCACCTCGGGGAGTGGTCCGTCGAGGCGCTCGTCGTAAAGGATGTTCATGGTCAGCCGCCGATTGCCTGGAACAGAAATACCCACCTGTGGCGAGGTAGCTTGCTCCCGCTGGGCTGCGCAGCAGACCCAATGCCAGCATGTCCAAGCACAAACATCGCGTTTGCAGGATCGGGGCCGCTTCGCGCCCCAGCGGGAGCAAGCTCCCTCGCCACAGGGTGCACTGTCATTTTTGACCTCGCAGGAATTCTTCATACAGCCGCGCGGTATTCCCCGGCTGCTCGACCATCGGCATGTGCCCGACGTGATCCCAGACATCGACCCGCAGATTGGCGATGCCCTTGCTCCAGACCGGCACGCTGCTGACGTCGATCAAGCGATCCTTGCGCCCCCACAGCAACAGCGCCGGGCATTTGATCTCGGGCAGCTTTGGCTCCATCGGCGGGCTGGCGTGAAAGTCGCGGAAGATCTCTTCGAGTTCATCGCGTTGCTGCTCGTAACGCTGGGCAACGGCATCCAGCACCAGTTTCGGCACCCACGGAGGCGATTCCATGGTCATGGCGTACAAGCGCTGGAAGTCCTCGCGGGAATCGATCAGAAACGGATTGTGCCCCCGGGCCAGGTGACGCTCCATGTCGCTCGGCTGCGGTGCGGTGACGCCAGCCGGGTCGATCAGCGCGACCGAGGCGATCCGCTCCGGATAGGTCGCCGCCAGCCACGCTGCAATGTAGCCGCCCATGGAATTGCCGATCACATGGACTTTCTCCACGCCGCAGACATCGAGCAGTTGAATCATGCGCTTGGCCTGAACCGGGATGTCGTAGCCGCCGCCGGCCTTGAAGCCGGTTTCGCCGTGGCCGGCCAGGTCCGGAATGATCACCCGATACTGGCGGACGAAATGCCGCGCGCAGCGCAGCCACAGGTTCTTGTCGGCGCTGAAGCCGTGGAGCATCAGAATCGCGCTCGACGCTTCATACGGCCCGCCCTGCCAGGTCGACACGCTCATCTCGGCGATGGGCACTTCGATTTTGTGCAATTTGTACAGCTTGGCCTCGATCGCCATGCTCAGGTCATACAGCCAGTGGCCGACCGCCGGATAACTCAACCAGCTCCAGGCCAGGAAAACCGCGAGAGCGACAAACAGCAAAAGCATCGACGTCTTCCTTTTACGTGTTCAAGAGAAAATATGGTCGGCCGGTTTCAGTGCCCGGGTCAGCCGGTGATAACTGAAACTGAAGCCGGGAAACATGGCGATCACATGACCGCTCTTGCTTTGATACCAACTGTGGCAGCCGCCGGACTTCCAAACCGTGCGCTGCATTTCCCGGTGGATCATTGCAGTGTAGGTACGTTCCGCGTCATGGCGCACTTCGATGCTGCGCAAGCCGTTGGCCTGCACGGTGCGAATGCAGTCGAGGATGTAGTTCATTTGCGATTCGATGATGAACAGCGCCGAGGTATGACCGATGCCGGTGTTGGGGCCGGTGACGATGAACAGGTTAGGAAAGTCCGGCATGCTGGTACCCAGATAGGCGCGCGGGTATTCAGCCCAGACCTCTCTGAGTTGCACGGCGTTTTTGCCGCTGACCGGGTAGGAAATGACGCCATCGGTGGCGTCGTAACCAGTCGACCAGACGATCAGATCCACTTCGATGTGCCGGCCGTCCTCGGTGTTTATCCCGGTTTCATCAATCGAGGCGATGCCTTGTTCGCGACTGTGCAGCGTGACGTTGGCGCGGTTCAGCGCCGGGTAATACGTGCTGGACACCAGCACCCGTTTGCAGCCGATGGTGAAGTCCGGGGTGAGTTTGTGCCGCAGCACCGGGTCCGGCACCTGGCGCTTGAGAAAGCGCAACGCCTGTTGTTGCACCAGACGAATCGCCGGTTTCGAGTATTTGAAGGCGATCACCCGGGTCTCGAACTGCCAGTAAATCAGCCAGCGCAGCAGGGTATAGGCCGGTTTCAAACCGAGCAGCCAGCGTTGGAATCGGCCGAAAGTGCGATCGGCACGCGGTAGCACCCAATGCGGTGTGCGCTGGAACACGTGCAGGTGTTCGACCTGCGGCGCAATCGCCGGAATGACCTGCGCCGCGCTCGCGCCGCTGCCGACAATCGCCACGCGTTTACCGCGATAGTCGTAGCTGTGATCCCAATGGTTTGTATGAAACGTCTCGCCCTGAAAGCGATCTTGCCCGGGAAAGCGCGGGATGACCGGCTGACTCAACGGCCCTGTGGCATTGATCAGGAACTGCGCGTAAAAGCTGCCCTTGGCGCGGGTATGCACCGCCCAGCGTTTTTCCGCCTCGTCCCATGCGACGCGCTCGACCTCGGCTTGCAGCTCCACCCGTTCACGCAGGCCGAACTGCTCGATCACCTGCTCGGTGTAGCGCCGCAGTTCCGCCTGGCCGGCAAACATCTGCGACCAGCGGTAGGCCGCGAATGACAGCGAGTACAGCGGCGACGGCACGTCCACCGCTGCGCCGGGGTAGGTGTTCTGGCACCAGGTACCGCCGAAAAACTCGCGTCGCTCCAGTATCCGAAAGTCATCGAACCCGGCCTTGAGCAGTTTGATCGCCGCACACTGGCCGCCGAAGCCGCTGCCGATGATCAACACATGGTAGGTGTGCATGGACCCCCTTCTTATAGTTGTTTTTCCATTTCCCCTGTTTCAGTTATAGCCAATTCTGAGCCGCGTGTGCGGTGCTGATAGCGCTCTATTCAGGCCGCTGGCCGGTGATGGCTATTTAACTCCACCCTGATAGACTCCGAACACATCCGTGTCGGGGTGTAACCATTGCATCGCGCGGTCGAGGCCCCTATGGGAAATACGCGAGGAAAGGGACTTTCACTGGCAAGGAGGCTGTACAAGTCGCGGGTGTTCGGGCTGCTGCTCGGGCTGATGTGTGTCAGCGTGGCGATGTACCCGCTCGATCCGCCGCTGTGGGTGTGGAGTCTGATGCTGTTCAACGGCCTGGTCTGGCCGCATCTGGCGTTTCAATGGGCACGCCGTTCGAGCATTCCGTATCGCGCCGAACACCGCAATTTGCTGATCGACGCGTTCATGGGCGGCTTCTGGGTCGCCGCCATGCAGTTCAATCCGTTGCCCACGGCTACCACTGTTTCGATGATGGCGATGAACAATGTCGCCATCGGTGGTGGGCGATTTCTGCTCGCCGGGACGGCAGCACAACTGTTGGGCGTCGGCGTCGGGCTGGTGGTGTTTATGCCAGCGTTCATCCCGGCGACATCACCGTTGCAGCTTTACGCCTGCTTACCGTTGCTGTTGCTGTATCCATTGGCGCTGGGCTGGATCTGCTTTCGTCAGGCCGACACCCTTGGGCGGCATAAACGCGAGCTGCTGGCGTTAAGCCGAACTGACAGCCTGACTGGCCTGCTTAATCACGGCGCGTGGAAGGATCAACTGAACATTGCGTTTCAGCGCTGCAAACGCCAGCAGCAGGGTGCGGCGATTGCGTTGATCGACATCGACCATTTCAAGGCGATCAACGACACCTACGGTCACGTCGCCGGGGATATTGTGTTGCGCCAGTTGAGCAAACTGCTCAAGCAGAATCTGCGCGGCACCGACGTGGCCGGGCGATACGGCGGGGATGAGTTCTGCGTGATTCTGCCGGAATTGCCGCTGTTCAACGCCGCTCAGGCCATGGAAGCCTTGCGCGAGCGTTTTGCAGTTCTGGGGTATGAGCAGAATCCGGCATTGAAGGTCAGCTTGAGTATCGGCCTGGCCGCGTATGACCCGAGCCATGCCGACGCCACACGCTGGCTGGATGATGCCGATCAGGCCTTGTATGAAGCGAAGGCGAGTGGACGCAACCGGGTGATTTGCAACAGCGACAGCAAACCCCGGCAGGCGGTGCTGGATTCGGTTTGAAGGGACACCGCCGATTAAAACTGTAGGAGTGAGCCTGCTCGCGATAGCAATCTGTCAGAGATTTAAATGCTAACTGACACAACGCTATCGCGAGCAGGCTCACTCCTACAGTTTTGTTCGGTGTCAGTCTTGAGCGTGTCGCATCCGCTATAGAGCCTTGCGCCAATGTCGGTTACGGTTGAATCCCTCCGACACGAAACAAGGACTGCTTCATGACGCGCTCATTTCCCCGCTCGCTGCTGGCCGCCAGTCTTGGCCTGTCCCTCGCATTCTCGGCAGCCATCGCTTGCGCCGAACCCCACAAACAAGTGCTCGCCGATGCCGAGCAGTACCAGCCTGAAGCGCTGAAACTGCTGGAGCGGCTGGTCAATATCGACTCCGGCTCCGGTTACGAACCCGGTCTCACGCAAGTCAGCGAGATCGCTATCGATGAGCTGAAAAAACTTGGCGCCACCATCGAATTGGTGCCCAACACCCCGGAAAAGTCCAACCATGTACTCGCCACGCTTAAGGGCACCGGCAAGGCAAAAATCCTGCTGATGGCGCACATGGACACGGTGTTCAAGGAAGGCTCCGCCGCCGAACGGCCATTCCACATCAAGGATGGCCGCGCTTATGGGCGGGGGGTGATGGATGACAAGGGCGGCATTGTCGCCGGCATCTACGCGCTGAAAGTGCTGAAGAATCTCGACTTCAAGGACTATGCGCAGATCACCTTTCTGCTCGACGCCAGCGAAGAAACCGGCTCCGACGTCGCCACCGACCTGATCAAGAAAACCGCCAAACAGCACGACGTGACCCTCAACCTCGAACCGGGTCGCCCGGCCGATGGCCTGGTGGTCTGGCGCAAGGGCAGCGCGACGGCACTGGTCGAGGTCAAGGGCAAAGCGGCGCACGCCGGTGTCGCACCGGATCTGGGGCGCAACGCCGCCATGGAAGCCGCGCACCAGATTCTGCAATTGGGCAAACTGGGTGATGAAGCGAAGAAAACCACCATCAACTTCACCGTGCTCAAGGCGGGTGATCGCACTAACGTGATTCCTGATCAGGCCACAGCCAAGGCCGATGTGCGTGCCGCCGTGCCTGAGGAATTCGACCGCATCGAAAAAGATCTGGCGCGGGTCTCGCAGGACAAATTGATTGCCGAGACGCAAGTGAAAACGTCGTTGCAGCGCGGTCTGCCGCCGATGCCGCAGACGGCTGAGTCGGATCGCTTGATGGCCATGGCCCAGGGGATTTACGGCGAGATTGGCCGCAAGCTGACCGAGGAGGGCAGTGGTGGCGCGGCGGACGCCAGTCTGTCCGCCGGGGTGGGCACGCCAACGCTGGATGGCTTCGGGATTGTCGGCGGCAATATTCACACGCCGGAAGAATATGCCGAGGTGGCGAGCGTGGCGCCAAGGATTTATCTGTTGTCGCGGATGATTATGGAGTTGGCGAAGGCGCGGTGACGGGGTGATCGTTCCCATGCGCAGCAAAGGACGTTCCGCGTTCGGCTCTGAAGGGGACGCGAAGCGTCCCGAGTTGCATTCCCACGCGGAGCGTGGGAACGATCAAAACTACCATAACTGTTTCATTCAGCCGGCAAAATCAATATAAAAATATCCTTCAGTTATGGGTTATACCATCTTACATTGTCAAGATTGTATCCTGCTACACCACCTTCCTCGGTTACATTGTGTAATTCGAAATAAGAGATTTTTTTTCCGGATGGCGCCTGATAGTTGACCGTTTGAAATTGATTGCCAACTACGGGCAGGACATTTTCTTGTATCAAATTCCCGTTGTGATCGAAATATCTGATCGTGTGACCAAGTGTATTAATATGCCCCACAACAAACGAAACGTTAGTGACGGTACCTTTCCACTTGAATCTCGCTTTACCGTTGTTCACGGAATAAAAAGTTGTTGCTTCTTCTGAATTCCATTTGATGATGCGGAAATTAGCCTCATAAAATAACGGCGTAAATTCAAGTCCACTTTTAAATGTTACAGGGCCATAAAGACGTCGATCCTCTTCGTTTTCCCAGTCTTCATATCCTCCAGCTGAACTTATGGTATAAGCTCTTATCGGAAAACTCACCGCCTCGCCCTCCACCGCGCTACCCCCAAGCCCTGCCTTGAATATCACCGTCAACTCGCTGCCGTCTTGCAGATTCTGCAGATCGGCAAGCGGAAACGAATACGTCCAAAAGCCTTGGCTGATCCACGTCGCGTTGGTTTGTGCGCGGGGCGGTTCCCAGAATATTACGTCGTAGACACCGCCATCCTTCTTGGTGCCTTTCACCTGCGACCACACAGGCTGCCCCAGCGCAATATGCGGCCAGCTGTTCACCTGCACGGTGGCGGCGGTGGTCAGTAGCGTGACGTCCAGCTCTCGTCCTTCGCCGCCGTCCGACGCTTGCAGAATCAGCGGTTTGTCCAGGTAACGGTCATCCAGCCGCAGCACCACCAGCGTCAGCGGTGGCGACGACGGTGACGGTTTACTGTCTCGGGTCACGATGTAGGTTATCTCCACCGTTTTGCCGAGGTTGAAGGCGATGACCGGCACATGCAGCGGTATGTGCTGCGGTCCGAGCGCGGTCACCGTCCAAGGCGCGGTGGTGTGCGAGCCGCCGGCGGGTGTGCCGGCTGCGCCAGTGAAGGTGACGGTGATCCTGTCGTCCTTGAGCATGCCGCCGTAGTCGACTATTGCGGTCAGTTCGGTCTGTGCGATGATCGGGTCGAGGCTGGTGCCGTTTGGCGCTTCCTTGATATCGGGCGCGGTGAGATCCAGCGCCATCCCAACACTGAACTCCAGCGGCTCGGCATAACTCGTCCCGCCAGCCGCGCGCTTGATTTCGTACCGGGCGATCACCGTTCCGCCTTCATTGTCCTTGATCAACTTGGCTTCGATGTTGAACGGGACTTC
>NZ_JABWQS010000062.1:0-24649 GCF_014268545.1 Pseudomonas sp. SWRI81 | reverse complement strand
CACTCGTAGCTCAGCTGGATAGAGTACTCGGCTACGAACCGAGCGGTCACAGGTTCGAATCCTGTCGAGTGCACCATATACCGAAAAGCCCGCGTTTAACGCGGGCTTTTTGCTGTCCGGGATTTGGCTTTTCCTTTCACACAGCCTCTTTCATCAAAATCAATTTGAGCACTGCGGCCTCGCTTGAGGTCGTAACGATAGCTTGTGGTTGATGTGCGCGTATTGATCTTGTCCGGCTTGCCCAGCGCACTTTCGACGTCCCGCTGGCTCATGCCGGCAATGACCTGCCGGTTGATGATCGCTTCACGCCGCTGGCTGCTATCGATCAGGTTTCCACATTTATGTTCGGCGCCGCCGATGATGCCCGGTTCGCGCCCCCTGTCTTTCATGTCTGTCACGGCTTCGTGATTGAACTCCGGCATGATCGCGACCCAGCCGGGTGAATAAGGATGAACCTGCTGAAGAGAAAGCTGCTCGCCGGCTGCGCAGCTCATCGAAGTAAAGGTGACGCTGCCGTCAGACGCTTGGCAACGATGAAGTGTGGTGGCTGTGGAAGGCGTGGTGTGGAGAAGGGCGGTCAATAGGATAAGTGCTGATTTTGATGGCATTCGATGTCCTCCATGACGATCTACGCTCAAGGGTAGTCGCTACTTTTTCCATTGCCGGTGTGTTTTCTTTTCAGGATGAGTCGTCGCATTTGCACAGGTCAGGAAGGCGCTCAGGTTTGTTGTGCAAGCGCTTGTTTCAGCCGTGATTTTTTAACGTTTTAAACCGTCAGGCGTGTATCATTGCGCCCGTCAGCCCCGCCGGGGCTTGTGGAAAACCTCCATGGACTTACCCAGTAGATATTCAGTACCCCGTTTTACCAATCATGAATTGACTGATTGATCCTTCCGGCGTGCCCCGCTGCTGGGAGTGGAGTTCGCCTATGTCCGAAATCGAAGTAAAGAAAACACAGGAAAGCCTGCAGGATCGCCTGGCTCAAGTCGTTGAGCTGCTGCAGCGTCAGCGTGTTGTTGAAGACCTGACTCATCGCCAGGAAGGCCCGCATCACGACCGGGTCGAAAACCTGGTCCACCGGCAAAATCTCGTCGAGTTGCAGCGCAAGCTCGACGATTTGCACTCCGCCGACGTCGCCTACATTCTCGAAGCCTTGCCGCTGGACGATCGCCTGACGCTCTGGCAACTGGTCAAGGCTGACCGCGACGGCGACATTCTGCTTGAAGTATCCGATTCCGTTCGGGAAACGCTGATCGCCGACATGGACGATCACGAGCTCCTGGCTGCGGCCAAGGACATGGATGCCGACGAACTCGCTGACCTGGCCTCCGAGCTGCCGCGAGACGTCGTCCATGAGCTGATGGAGAGCCTGGACAATCAGCAGCGCGAGCGTGTCCGCTCGGCACTCTCCTACGACGAGGATCAGGTCGGTGCGCTGATGGACTTCGAGATGGTGACTATCCGTGAGGATGTCAGTCTCGAGGTGGTGCTGCGTTACCTGCGTCGTCTCAAAGAACTGCCGGGGCACACCGACAAATTGTTTGTGGTCGACTACGACGGCGTGCTCAAAGGCGTTCTGCCGATCAAGCGTTTGCTGGTCAACGATCCGGACAAGCAGGTCGCCGAAGTAATGGCCAGCGATCCGGTGAGTTTCCATCCTGACGAAGACGCCTACGACGCCGCGCAAGCGTTCGAGCGTTATGACTTGATCTCGGCCCCGGTGGTCGACAAGAACGGCAAGCTGATCGGCCGTCTGACCATCGACGAAATGGTCGACCTGATTCGTGAGGAGAGCGAAAGCGAAGTCCTCAACATGGCGGGTCTGCGTGAAGAGGAAGACATTTTCGCGTCGGTGTGGAAATCCCTGCGCAACCGTTGGGCCTGGCTGGCAGTCAACTTGATCACGGCATTTGTCGCCTCTCGGGTGATCGGTCTGTTCGAAGGCTCGATCGAGAAGCTGGTGGCGCTCGCCGCGCTGATGCCCATCGTGGCGGGTATCGGTGGCAACTCGGGTAACCAGACGATCACCATGATCGTGCGCGCAATGGCACTCGATCAGGTCAGCACCGGCAATACGTCGCGCTTGATGCGCAAGGAGCTGGCGGTCGGCTTGATCAATGGTCTGGTCTGGGGCGGAGTGATTGGTGTCGTCGCCTATCTGCTGTACGGCAGCTGGTCGTTGGGCGTGGTGATGACTGCGGCGATGACGCTCAACCTGTTGCTGGCGGCGCTGATGGGTGTGTTGATCCCGATGACCTTGGCGAAGATGGGGCGCGATCCGGCCATGGGCGCCAGTGTGATGATCACCGCGATGACCGACAGTGGCGGCTTCTTTATCTTCCTGGGCCTGGCGACAATCTTCCTGCTCTGACTTGCCGCAATGAAAAAGCCCGTCAACATGACGGGCTTTTTTGTGCCCATTCGACTGCTGGTGATTACCTGTGGCGAGGGGATTGTGGTCTGCGCGCCAAATCGCAGGCAAAAAAAAGCCAGCAATCATGCTGGCTTTGAGGTGTTCGGTACAGCTCAGGACGCGTCTGCGGCCATTTCGGCGTCGTGGGCGATCAAGGACACCAACGCATTTTGCTGACGGTGAGACAGCTGGCGGAAACGTTGCAGCAGCTCGCGCTCGTGCAACGACAGCTCCGGGCTGTCCAGGCGCATGCTCAGCTCTTCGCCCAGTGCGCCTTCCTGAATAAGACTCTGCTCAAGGCGCGCAATGATTTCGGAGTTCATGCTGCGATGGTGATTGCGAGCCACTTCGGCAATGCGCTCACGCATTCCGTCTGGCAGACGTACGACAAACTTGTCAGCCGTACGGCTGGAATAAATTGCCTGTTTCATTGGGCGCATATATTTAACCGGTTAGTTCAGGGGAGCGGTTCTCGGAATTGGCCGCAGGATGTGTGGTAGGACAAGCATCCGCGCCAAATGGTTCAACCTGAATTGTTAAGAGGCGCGCATCATGCCTCAAAATTGCCAGATCATTGGCGTCAATTCTGTGACAAATATTGAGCTGGGTAAAGGCGTAATGCCAGCACCAATCATCAGAAATGCGGACTGGTTTGAAAGTTTCGCTGAGTCCGTGTCGCTGATCGCTTCGTGCTGCACATCAATGGATGCCCGAAGGCGCCAGAACGTGCATGCTATGCGGCTTTCTATCCTGTCTGTTCACTTGTACAGGATAGTGGCAATTTGCCGATTTACTAGGGCGAACACGCGTCAGAGGGCGTTTTCAGGATGGATGGCAAGGTTATTTATCTGATGGGGCCTTCTGGTTCAGGCAAAGACAGCCTGATTGACGCGGCGCGTGAGCCACTGGGGGCATTGGGTTGCCAAGTGATGCGCCGGGTTATTACCCGATCAGCGGAATCGGTGGGCGAAGAGGCGGTTGGGGTGAGCCCGGAAGAGTTTCTGCGCCGTCAGGATGCGGGTGAATTTTCTCTGGCCTGGGAAGCCAACGGTTTGTCTTATGGCATTCCGGTAGAAATGGACGAACGGTTAAAAAGCGGCTGCCACGTGTTGGTCAACGGCTCACGCGCAAACCTGCGGCAGGCGATGGAGCGTTATCCGAACCTCGTGCCAATTCTGCTGACTGTCAGGGATGAGGTGTTACGTGAGCGCCTGCTTCGGCGTGGCCGCGAGACCCCTGAGCAAATCGATGCGCGACTGGCGCGCAATGCGCTGTTCAGGGACCGCAGAGCAACGGATACACCGGTGCATTTGATTGATAATTCCGGCGATCTGGCAGACGCCGTCAAGCAGTTGCTGGACGTGATCCGGCTTAGCGCAGGACCGGATCGAACTTGATTTTGCGCCCGGCCACCAGCGCCAGCACGAACAACACCGCAAACACGCCACAGCCAACCAGCGGCAAGGTGATTTCGGTGTCCTCGAACAGCGCAAAATGCATGACGCCACTCAATAAGGCGAGGATCAGAAATCCTGCGGCTGATTTGGACATGCTGTACTCCTGAAGATGTTTCAAAAAACCAGACGTTCGGTCGTTTGTGTCGAGGCGTGCTCGGACTCGCTGACCACTTGAGCGGTTGAGTTGCCCTGATCGCTCAATACCGCCCACTGCGGCGCCTTCTGCACCTGTAAATAATGCGGCACACGCTTGGCCAGAGGTTCGGTTGTCTCGGGAACAAAATGAAAGCCCAGCAGAATCGCCAGAGCAATTGCGTTGGCAAGCAAGAGGCTAGTGTTCATGAGCGCAGCTCCGATGTTCTTTTATAAGAACAGGCAAAGCAGCCGTCGTGCCAACAGTCTAACCGCTATGAAGTCCTTTAAAAACAAGCATTTGAAAGGGTTTTCAGCCGGCGTCGGGTTGCAATCTGCATTGATGGCCTTCTGCGGCAGTGCAAATTGCACGGTAAATCTTCCCGCAGGATTGCAGGGCGCCTGCCTACACTTAAAAAGCCCTACGGACGACATGACAAAATCAGGCCCTGCCGTTAACATGCACGCCGTCTGTCGCGCCACGTTCCGTGCGCGCTGCGCCCGTGTCTCAGTAGCTCAATTGGATAGAGCATCCCCCTCCTAAGGGGAAGGTTGCAGGTTCGAACCCCGCCTGGGACACCATTCATTCCGCACCTGAAAGCCCCGTCGCCATCACTGGCGACGGGGCTTTTTTGCATGGCGCGCAGGCGACGAACTGCTGTGGCGGATCGCCAGATCTGTGCCTTACTTTTTCGCTCGCGGGAGAGGAGAGCCAATGATGCGACGTCGCGGTGCCCAGTATTGGTTGTGGACCAACAGCCGTTTAGCGCTGCACAGCCATGAAGAAGTGTTGAACAACGGCTGGCAGATCGAAGTGCAGGTGCGTGTCAGTCCCGCTGGCGTGACGCAGGTGTTTGTCGGCGTTTACACGCAGGAGGGGCGGGCGCTCGCTGAGGAGTTTCACGATCGCGGCGACGAGGTGTGCTGTGCGCTGTCATTGCGCTGGGGCGCCCAGCGCGCGCGTGAGATCGTGCTCGATCACCAGGTATTTGTCGCGCCGCACCGCACGCAGTGTGTTCTCAGCACCGTGGTGACCGATCCGCTGGTGCTGGCGCTGCGTCGGATGGACATGAACGAAGGCGAGCGCCTGAAGCTCAAGGCGGCTGATGCCTGGTCGGAATACCTTGAGGCCAAGGCGGCCGTGCTGGCGCTGATGCGGCGTACGCGCATCGATCCCGATGTCTGGGCCGACAGCAAGGCGCGTCTGCAGCAGGCGATCGATCGTCGGGTCTGCATTCAACGCGCCTATCTGCGTTGAGCGTCGTTACAGCAACTGCGAGCGGCGCAGGGCGTCGATGGCCTCTATCAGGTCGTCGTAGGCCACCGGTTTGCCCAAGTGCTGATTGAACCCGGCTTCGCGGGATTTCTGCACATCGCTTTGGGTGCCGTAGCCTGTCAGGGCGATGGCCGGGACGTTTTTCACCATTGGTAATTTGCGCAGCGCGTCCATCAGCTCATAGCCGCTCATCACCGGCATGCCCAGGTCGGAGATGATCAGGTCGAATCGGGTGTTTTCGGCGGCTTTCAAGGCGGCCACCGGATGATCGAACGCGGTGACCGTGGCGTCTTCCATTTCCAGCAGCATTTTCAGGGTGTCGAGTACTTGCGGCGAATCATCCACCAGCAGGATCTTGAGGCCGTCGAGCTTGCCGGATGCCGGTTCGATCTGCGGTGCCTCGGCGGTTTCGATGTTCTGCGCCAACGGCAGGCACACGGTGAAGGTGCAGCCGGCGCCCAGTCCCGGCGAGCTCACCAGAACCGTGCCGTGTTGCGCCTCGGTCAGTTGCCGCACCAATGACAAACCGATGCCAAGCCCTTGGCGCTGATGATGGGTGTGTTGCTTCTCCGCCTGTCCGAACAGGTCGAAAACATGTTCGAGATTGTCGGCCGCGATGCCGACGCCGTTGTCCTTGATCGCCAGTTTTGCCATGTGCCCGGCCTTGCTGGCGATCAGTTCGATGCGCCCGGTCGGGGGGGTGAACTTCAGCGCGTTGTTCATCAGGTTCCAGATGATCTGTTCCACCCGGGTCGGGTCGGCATGGATGATCAGCGGCTCTGTCGGCAATTGCAGCTCGACTCGCGTGGCGTGCTGCTCGTTCAACACCACAGTATGAATGTCGCGCAGCACGGCGCTGAGATCGACGTGGGTCATTTGCAGTTTGAGCTTGCCGGTGCGCACGCGCGCGACGTCGAGCAAATCATCGATGATCCGTGCCTGGCTGTTGACTGCGTCACAGATGGTATTGACGGCCTTGGTCGCCGGCCCAGCCGTGCGAATCATCGGCAGGCGACGCAACAGCTCGGCGTTGAGCTGAATCAGATTCAATGGATGCTTGAGTTCGTGGGACATCACCGCGAAGAATTCATCGCGCAGGGAAATGCTGTTGCGCGTCTGCAACAGCTCCTTGTTCTGCTCGTCCTGCTGACGTTTGTGCCCGGTCAGGTCGCGGGCGATTTTGACGTAGCCTTGCAGGTAATCGCCACTGAGCAGGGTGACTTCGCCACTGCAGAAGAAGCGGCTGCCATCCTTGCGCTGATGCCAGCGCTCGTCTTCGGCGCGCCCTTGCGCCCGGGCTGTAGACAGCTCGCATTCAGGCATGCCGGCGGCGCGGTCTTCAGAGGTGAAAATGAAATCGTAAAACGCGCCTTCGGCCTCGGCCTTGCTGTAGCCGAAAATCAGTTCGGCGCCTTTGTTCCAGCTGGTAATCACGCCTAATTCGTCAAGAATGATGATCGCGTAATCGCGGGTGCTCTCGGCCACCAGGCGCATGCGCTCTTCGCCCAGGCGCAGTTCTTCCTCGGCGGCGCGGCGTTTGGTGATGTCGATGAAGGTCAGCACGGTGCCATCGATATGGTCTTCGCTGGAGCGATACGGCAGCAGGCGGGCGATGTACCAGCGGTTATCAGTGCTGTTGACCTCGCGTTCGATCATGCTCAGCGACTCGAACACCTGCGCCGCGTCTTCGGCCAGGTTGGCGTAGTTGAGCCGATGTGTGATATCGAGTAGCGAGCGTCCGGTGTCCACCGGCAGCATGCTGAAAATATCCGTGGCCCGCGGGGTGAACCACTTGATGCGCATGCTGCGGTCGACGAACACCGTGGCGATGTCGGTAGAGGCAATCAGGTTGGTCAGGTAATCGTTGATCTTGTCGGTTTCTTCGACCTTGGTCTTGAGCTCGTAATTGACCGTCAGCAGCTCTTCATTGATCGATTGCAGCTCTTCCTTACTGGTCTCCAGCTCTTCGGTGGCCGAGCGCAACTCTTCGTTGATCGCCTGCATTTCTTCGTTGGAGGCCTTGAGCTCTTCGCTGGAAACCTCCGATTGTTCGATGGTGTCTTGCAGATGCAGCTTGGTGCGTTGCAGTTCGCGTTCCAGGTTCGACAGCACCTGGCTTTCGGTTTGCAGCAGCGTGGTGGTGGCGAATTCGTCGGGGTCGATTTCGGTTTCTTCGAAAATCACCAGCACGCATTCGCTGTCGGACTCTTCGTCCTTGTACGGCTGCGCGATCAGATCGACGCGGAACTGGCGGTCTTCACGCTTGAGTATCACCTCGCGCGAGCGCACGGTGAGGTTGCTCTGTTGCACCTGAAACAGCGTGGTGCGAATTTCCAGGCGCAGTTCCGGCAGGATCAGCGTCAGTACGTTGCGCGACAATTCACCGCCGACATGGCGCAGAAAACGCCCGGCGCTTTCGCTCATGTGCAGGATATCGGCGTTGCTGTCGACAATGATGCTCGGCGGCGCCGAACGTTCGATGGCGCGTCGATGAATGTCGGCGAAGGACAGCTTGGGTTGTTCGCTCGGCTTGGTCTGCGCAGGCGTCACGCTGTTGCGCACGTAACCGCCGCGGGGCATGGTCGGGGTGCGGCGGCTGTTCGGCGTACCGGTCCTGGCGCGGAAGATACGATTACGTTTGTCCACCGGGGCGAACAGTTCATGGCAGGCGTCAGCGCTTTCCGAGGTGCCGAGAAACAGAAAGCCACCCGGTCGCAGGGCAAAGTGAAACAATTGCAGGATTTCGCGCTGGACTTCGCGATCCAGATAGATCAGCAGATTGCGACAGCTAATCAGGTCGATCTGCGAGAAGGGCGGATCGGATAACAGGCTGTGTTTGGCGAACAGGACTTTTTCGCGGATTTCCTTACGGATCCGGTAATGCTCATCGTCCTTGACGAAATAATGCCGCAAGCGCGTCGGCGGAACGTCGGTGACAATGGCTTGCGGATACAGGCCGGCACGGCCGACGGCGATCGCGCGTTCATCGATGTCCGTGGCGAAGACTTGCAGGTTGGCCTTGCTGCTTTGCACCTGCAACTGGTCGTCGAGCAGAATCGCCAGGCTATAGGCCTCTTCGCCCGTCGAGCAACCGGCCGACCAGATACGTACTTCCTCCTTGTCATTGGAGTCCGCCACCGCTTGCACCAATTGCGGCAGCACGTCGCGCTCCAGCGCTTCGAAGGCTTCGCGGTCGCGGAAGAAATTGGTCACCCCGATCAGCATGTCGCCGAGCAAGGCCTTGGCTTCATCCGGGGTATTTTGCAGATAGGCATGGTATTGCGAAAGGTCGGCCTGGGCTGTGACCTGCATGCGCCGCTCGATGCGGCGCAGCACGGTCGCACGCTTGTAATGTTTGAAGTCGTGACCGGTGCTGCTGCGCAGGTGGATCAGAATATCGTGCAGACGTTGTTCGGCGAGGGTCGCTTCGTGTTCGTTGGCCGGTTTCAAGGCTTTCAGATCCGGATCGTTGGCGCAGGGCAATTTAATGACTTGGGAATTGCGCCACAACTCCATGAGTTTTTGTGGCATGTCGACCACCGGCAACACCAGGTCGGCCATGCGCGTTTCGATGGCGGCGCGCGGCATGCCGTCGAATTCGGCGTCTTCCGGCACTTGCACCAGCGTCACGCCGCCCTGTTCCTTGATCCGCGACAGGCCGACCGCGCCGTCGGAACCGGTGCCCGACAGCACCACGCAGAAAGCCCGTTCACGATGCACATCGGCGAGGTCGCGGAAGAACAGGTCGATGGCCGTGTGGCGGGCCAGTGGCGAGCCGGCGTCGCTGACGCGTAAATAGCCATCACTCATCGACAAGGACTTCGCTGGGGAAATCACATACACCCGGTTTTTTTCAATCGGCATGGGCTGGGTCACCTGCACCACCGGCATGCGCGTCGATTCCTGGATGATATTGTCGGCAATGCTTTGATGGTCCGGAGACAGATGCAGAATGATTACAAACGCCATGCCGGTGTCTTGGGGCATGTTGTCGAAAAACAGTTTGATCGCCTGCAAGCCGCCCGCAGAGGCGCCGATGCCGACCACCGGGAAATCCAGATGGCTGGGGCTCACGCCTTTGCGCTCAGGCGCTGCACGCGAGGAAGGTGTTTTCGAGTTCATGACTTCGAGCCTTTGACGGCGACACGTCAGGTCGCGAGTGGATCATAAATCGCACGGGTAACTGCGCAGGATAATCCTGTTTGCCGATTTTTTCCTTCCACAGTTTGCTCGGCGCGATTGCCGGCTGTTTCTGGGTGGACCCTGTCGAAGGCAGAAACGCACCAACAATCTTCAAGAGATTGCCCTGAGCGGCCGATAACCCGATCGGTCACTGCGGCGTCGCGCAAAAATGGTTGATAGCGTTTTACCGGCAGCTATCATCTGCGCGCCTGAAATTGCCTTCTCTTCAATTGTCTGGAAATCTTCGATGTCGTCGTATCACCAAAAGCGTTTTCTGATCGTCGATGATTTCTCGGATTTCCGCAGTTCCGTGCGCTCGATGCTGCGTGAACTGGGCGTCAAGGACGTCGACACCGCCGACACCGGCGAGCAGGCGCTGAAGATGTGCTCGCAAAAGTCCTACGATTTCATCCTGCAGGATTTCCATCTCGGCGACGGCAAGAAAAACGGCCAGCAAGTGCTTGAAGACCTGATGTCGGAAAAGCTCATCAGCCATGAAGCGGTGTTCGTCATGGTCACCGCCGAGACCAGTCAGGCGATGGTGCTCAGCGCGTTGGAGCATGAGCCGGACGCGTACCTGACCAAGCCGTTCAACCGTTCCGGCCTGGCCCAGCGGCTGGAGCGTCTGGAGCAACGCAAGACGTTGCTCAAACCGATTCTGCAAGCCCTCGATCGCGGCAAGCCGGCCGAGGTGCTCAATGCCTGTATTGCGCTGTGCAAGCAAGACATCCGTTATTCGCCGCTGTGCCTGCGTTACCGCGCCGATGCGTTGCGCGACATGAATCAGAACGAAGCGCTCGAGCGTCTTTACGACAGCATCATTGCCGACCGTCCGTTGCCTTGGGCCTTCGCCGGGCTGGGCAAATTGCTGTTCAAGCGCGGCCAGGTCGCTCAGGCCAAAGCGGTCTATGAAAAGGCGTTGAAAGTCTTTCCGATGATGCCGGCGCTGTACGACGGCATGGCCGATGTGCTGGTCGCCGAAGGTGACAGCAAAGGCGCGCAACGGGTGCTGGAAGAGGCGATTCGCCTGTCGCCGCTGGCGGTCCGGCGTCAGGCGTTGCTGGGCAAACTGGCGATGGCCAACGAAGATTTCGACACCGCCTCTCGCGCTTATCGTCAGGCCGTGGCACAGGGTGCGCAATCGCGTTTCAAGGATCCGGAAAGCAATCTGGGCCTGGCCCATGCGCTGATCAGCAAGGGCAGTGATCGTGGCCTCGACACGCGCACACGCCTGGAGATCAACACCACCCTCAGCGCGGTGGCCAAAGAGAACCCGAGCGATCCCGGCCTGCAAATTCGCGCGCGCCTGATGAAGGCCACCAGCCTGCTGCTCAACGATGCCGAAACCGCCGACAAACTCACCGAACAAGCACTGATGCGCCTCGACGGCATGGAACAGTTCATGAGTCCGGAAGCCGCGTTACTGGTTGCCAAGCAACTGCAAATGCTTGGTCAGGCCGAAGCGGGCACTTCCATGCTCAAAAGCTGCGCGGAGATTTACGGCGACGATCCGGCGGTAATGAAAGATATCGCCAAGCTCACCGATGACCCGACGATTCTCAGCTCCAGCAACGCGGCGGCCGACCTCAACCGACAGGGCGTGCGGGTCTACAAGACCGGCAACCTGGTGGAGGCCCGCGAAGTGTTCCGCAAGGCGCTGAAGCTGCAACCGAAGAACATCAGCATCGCGCTGAACATGGCCCAGTCGCTGCTGCACGGTACCGACACGAGCGTGCCGTCGGCAGAGCTGGAAGAATGTCGGGCCTGCCTGAAAACGGTCGGCCTGATGCCCGACACCGACGCGCGGTTTGCGCGTTATCAGAAGCTGAAAAGCAAGGCGTTTGGCGAATGAACCACGACAAGCAGGCGCTGGATTTTTCCACGGTGATTGCCTCCACCGTCCACGACATGAAGAACTCTCTGGCGATGCTGATGCAGGCCCACAGCCAGTGGCTGGCGCGCTTGCCCAAGGAGCTGCGCGAAGGCAGCGAGCAGGGCGTGATCGACTTCGAGTTCGCCCACCTCAACGGCATGCTGGTGCAGTTGCTCGGGCTGTACAAGCTGGGCGTCAACCAGATGCCGCTGCAACCGGCCTATCACGAGCTCGATGACTTTATCGAAGCGCAACTGGCGGCGCATCAGGACGTCTTCGCCAGCCGCGGCATCATTGCCACTTACGAAGTCGACCCGTTGAGTCCGCTGGGTTTCTTTGACCGCGAACTGATCGCCTCGGTGCTCGGCAATTGCATCAATAACGCGATCCGCTACGCCCGCGAATCGCTGCTGATTACCGTCAGCGACGAGGCGGGGCAACTGGTGCTGAGCATCAACGACGACGGCGACGGTTATCCGGCCGAGATGCTCGAGCGTCAGGCCGATTACGTACAGGGCATCAATCACAGCAGCGGCAGCACTGGCCTGGGCCTGTATTTCGCCCACCGCATCGCAGCCCTGCATCAGCGCAACGGGGTGGAAGGGCGCACCGAAATCAGCAATGGCGGCCCGTTGGGCGGTGGGGTGTTCAGCCTTTATCTGCCGTGATATCCACCGAGGCAATGTGTTTTTAATTGACACAAGGTCATTGGGAGATAAAGCCGGTCATGTTGCTTATCAAAATCGTCCGGACGTCATAGACGTCACTTTCACTTACTACTGTCACCATTGAGGTGTCTTTTGCCTGCAGGCTGCCTGACAACACGCGGCGCTCCAGTTGTCCTGTTGAAGCGTCCTTAGCAGAATCCTTAAAGGTGTACTCAACCGTGACTTTCTGGCCAACACTGGCGTTTGCCACTTTCTCCTTCATCGTCTCTGTGCTCATGATTTCCGATCTCTCTGATAAAGATTGCAAGTTCAATAACATCGAGTCGTCATGTTCATCGTTCGGGATCAGCTTGACCACTGTCAGATATGACAGGCTTTAATACCGGTTCCGAATTAGCAAGCGAACAATCCGGTCTAACCATGTTCCTCGACTTATGGTTATTTGCGAAGCGGTGACATAGCCAGAAACGACAAGGCCCAGAGCCAGTGAAGCTGCTGAAGACTGCGATCCTTTCTTGAAGATCAAAGTCAAAAGATCGCAGCCTCGTTGCACTCGTCAGCTCCTACAGCTCCCACAGAGTTTCGGATTTTGCTTGACGTTGCTTGATATTCCGAACAGCCGGAGCCTATTTTGTACGGGTCGCCGTTCGCGGCTCGCACAATAACAAGGATTGCGTCATGACAAGCGATGGCCAGGGTTCACTCGCGCAGCGATTGACCGGCATTGATGAGATTGAGTGTGTCACCCCGGATCTGAACGGTGTGCCACGGGGCAAGGTAATGACCGCCGAGGGATTCCTCGAAGGGCGGCGTTTGCAGTTGGCGCGGGGCGTGCTGCTGCAATGCATCATGGGCGGCTATCCGCCGGCGCGGTTCTACGGCAGCGATGACGGCGATCTGGCGTTGGTGGCCGACCCCGTGCAAATCCATCGCTTGCCGTGGAGCGACACGCCGCGTGCCCTGGCAATCTGCGATGCCGACGAGTTGGCCGGAGGGAGCTCCAGCCTGTCGACCCGAGGGCAGCTCAAAGCGGTCATCGCCCGTTACGCCGCGCGCGGGCTGGCGCCGGTGGCGGCGACGGAGCTGGAGTTTTTCGTTTTTGCGCCCAACACCGATCCGACGCAGCCGTTCCGCCCGCCGGTCGGTCTGGATGGGCGTCGCGAGGACGGCCAGTCGGCGTTCAGCGTCAGTTCCAATAACGGTCTGCGGCCGTTCTTCAGTGAAGTCTATAAATGCATGGCAGCCCTCGGCCTGCCGCGCGACACCTTCATGCACGAAATGGGCGTCAGCCAGTTCGAGATCAATCTGCTGCACGGTGATCCGCTGCTGCTGGCCGACCAGACTTTCCTGTTCAAGCATTTGCTCAAAGAGGTCGCGCTCAAGCACGGCCTGACCGTGGTGTGCATGGCCAAACCGCTGGCGCACACGCCGGGCAGTTCAATGCACATTCACCAGAGCATCGTTGAAATCGCCAGCGGCAGGAATGTCTTCACGGACTCGAACGGCGAGCCGACCGCCATGTTCCGCCATTTCATCGGCGGGCAGCAGGCCGGGCTGGCCGATTTCACCGCACTGTTTGCGCCGAACGTGAACTCCTATCAGCGCCTGTGCCATCCCTATGCATCGCCGAACAATGCGTGTTGGTCCCACGACAATCGCGCCGCCGGCTTGCGTATTCCCGCCAGCTCACCAGTTGCTCGTCGGGTCGAAAACCGTTTGCCGGGTGCAGATGCCAACCCCTACCTGGCGATCGCCGCCAGTCTGGCTGCGGGTTTGCACGGTATCGAACACGCGCTGGAGCCGACCGAGGCGATCCAGGGCGAATTCGCCGTGCCGGACAATCTTGCGCTGCCATGTACCTTGCACGCCGCGCTTGAACGTCTGAAACGTAGCCAATTGGCCAGGGAACTGTTCGGGTCGGAGTTCATCGAAGGCTACATCGCTTCGAAGACCATGGAGTTGACCAGCTTCTTTGATGAAATCACTCCCTGGGAGCGCCGTGTGCTGGCCGCCCAGGCCTGACGAACTGTCGCCACCGGACTATCGTTTTGATGGTCCGGTATTTATTGCAAGGAGCCGCTCGGAACGCCGATGCGCCAAATCTGGAAATCCTTTCGAGCGCTGTATTTCGCCTCACTGATGATGTTGATCGGTTCGGGCTTGTTATCCACCTATCTGGCACTGCGCCTGGCCGCTGACAACGTCGACGGCCTGTGGGTCGGTGCGCTGATGGCGGCCAACTATTTCGGCCTGGTGCTGGGCGGCAAGATCGGCCACCGGCTGATCGCCCGGGTCGGGCATATCCGCGCGTATTCGGCGTGTGCCGGGATCGTCGGCGCGGCGGTGCTCGGGCATGGCCTGGTGGACTGGCTGCCGGCGTGGCTGGTGCTGCGGACCATCGTCGGTCTGGGCATGATGTGCCAATACATGGTGATCGAAAGCTGGCTCAACGAGCAGGCGGACGCCAACCAGCGCGGCCTGGTATTCAGCGGCTACATGATTGCCTCGTACCTGGGCCTGGTGCTGGGGCAACTGATTCTGGTCATGCACCCCGGCTTGGGCCTGGAACTGCTGATGCTGGTCGCCCTGTGTTTTGCGCTGTGCCTGGTGCCGGTGGCCCTGACACGGCGGATTCACCCGGCGCCGCTGCACCCGGCGCCGATGGAGCCGCGCTTCTTTATCAAGCGCGTACCGCAATCACTGAGCACGGTGCTTGGCGCCGGGCTGATCATCGGTTCGTTCTACGGTCTGGCGCCGTTGTATGCCTCCCAGCAGGGGCTGTCGACCGAACAGGTCGGTCTGTTCATGGGTAGCTGCATTTTTGCCGGATTGCTGGTGCAGTGGCCGCTGGGCTGGTTGTCCGACCGCTATGACCGGGCGCTGCTGATTCGCTGCTTCGCCGGGTTTCTGGCGGTCGCGGCACTGCCGCTGGCGATTCTGCCGCAGGTGCCGCTGGAGGTTTTGTTTGTTGTTGGCTTCCTATGCTCGCTGGTGCAGTTCTGCCTGTATCCACTGGCGGTGGCCTTTTCCAACGACCATGTCGAGGGCGACCGACGCGTGTCGCTGACGGCGATGTTGCTGGTGACTTATGGCGTCGGCGCGAGTATCGGGCCGTTGCTGGCCGGTGTGCTGATGAAGTTTCTCGGCAGTCAGAGCCTGTATGCGTTTTTCAGTTTCTTTGCGCTGGTGCTGGTGTGGCGTATTCGCCCGAAAGCGGTGACCAATCTGCATCAGGTCGACGACGCGCCGCTGCACCATGTGGCGATGCCGGACAGCATGTCGAGTTCGCCGCTGGTGGCCGCGCTTGACCCGCGGGTGGACGAGCAGGTGGTGCAGGAGCAGATGGTGCAGGACCCGACGCCTTCAAGCTCTGAGCCAGAACCCGCCGCGCAACCGGAAGCGGTGGACGAAGATGATTTGACTAGCCGCGATGACAAACCTGCGCCGGATATCAGTGGCGCCAGACCCTGAGGTTTGCTGCACTAATTGTGGCGAGGGAGCTTTTCAGGCATGAAAAAAGGGCAGTCCTGCGAGGGGCTGCCCTTTTTTGTTGGTCGCTGCGACTCACATGTCGTCTTTGTCGAACCGGCGCGCTTCACGCTGCAACTGATAGACGAAGCGCTCAACGTTGCGCGCAGCCTGACCACTGATGTTGTGGAAACGCAGGCCGGCGAAGGTGATGTTAAGTTTTTCTTCGAAATGCAGGTAACGCAGTTCGACGGAGATGGGTTGGTTGCCGAACAGCGGCGGGGCGATCAGGCGATCGTAAACCTGGCCCAGTTGCAGGCGGTCAGTGATGTCGCCTTCGAACCGAAACTTGCAACCGGTCGCGGAAATATCCAACAGCTTGCCATGGAGAGCGGTCTTGAGCTTTTCGCCGCCCAGTTCAACGCTGACCAGATCGGTCAGTTTCAGCGCTGCGCGAAAGGCATTGCGACGCTGGTGGTAAACCACTTCGGTGGGCAGTGCACCGGTGTAGAAACGGTCACCGTCGGACTCTTCGATATTCAGCGTACCGGTGCATTCCCAGGCGATGCGCACGCCATCGTGAAAACCTTCGACCTTGAACGGCTCGCCGGCCTGCAGAAAGCGTTCGCCGTCACGCGGGATCATCTCATCGAGCGCGATCGAGGCGGTGTCACGATCAACCTTGATCAAGTAACTCTGAAAGCGCTGGCTGCGTTCGTGGAAGGTAATGATCAGCGGATCATGGCTGTCTTGCAGCTGGCGCAGGTTGCTGGAGATTTCCAGTGGCGTGGTGAGCACCTTCGGAGGCTGCGGAGCATCATCCGCGCTTAGGGTGTTGGACACGGTTCTTCAATCTCCAGACAAAATAAGACTACGACTGGCCAGTATTTTGCCAGTATGTTTCGCAGGTTGATAGTGCGTGGCCACCGAATGGCTCATGCCTGGCTGAGCGTACGCGGCTTGATCGGCTTGGCGAAGGTCCCGCTGGCGTCATACAGCGCTGGCGGCTCGCCGCCGGTGAGGATTTTCAGTTGGTTGGCCGTGGAGGCCTGCTGGATCTGGATCGACTGGCCATTTTTGATGTTGGCCGCCTGGCACTCCGCAATCAGGGCGGTCAGTGCGTCGCCTTGCTTGAGCAACTGCTCGCCAAGGCTTGACTGGCTGGCCAGTTGCGCAAGACCTGTGCGGTCAGTCGGCAGGTTGAGGCTGGCGAGGATTTCGCTGCGCTTGCGGCCATGCTGTTCAAGCAGAATGATCAAAGCCTGTTTGGTCGCCAGAATTTCTTCCAGCAGCGGCATGTCACGACCGTGCAAAGCGAGGGACTCGGTTTGCAGCAACTCTAGCAATTGTTGCGCTGGAGCAAAGTCGTCGTTGATCAATTGCAATAAATTAGTGTCGTGCATGGCTGGCCTTGGGGTTTAAGCGTCCAAAAGCCTGGCGCCGGCAAAAGCCTAGCGCTGGGCTTCGAAGTTGAGCAGTTTGCTGGCTACACGGTTGCTGTCGACTTTATAGCTGCCATCGGCAATCGCGGCTTTCAACTCGGCCACACGGGCTTTATCGACAGCAGGCTGATCGCGCAGCTTGTCAGTGACCTTCTGCAACTGTTGAGCCTCATTGCTGAGGTGTACCGATTCCCCGCTTTTTGCGGTACTGGCCGTTTCGGCCTGGGTATTCAGCGGCGCGGAGGGGCTGTTTTCAGCGCTTTCCTTGGCGTTGCTGGTACGTGTATTGCCGGTAAGTGGCGAGGAACTGTTCAAACGGTTGAAATCGATAACCATGATAAAAAACCTCTGGGAATTTGGACGCTTGCCATGTTTTCGGCTATCCCCTGGAAAACTTTAGGCACATTTATGCAATGAGCCTTGCCTGCGCCGGCGCGTGTTCTGCTGCGGCACAGTTTAGGGAACAGCCGGGGTCAGCGCCAGTTTTCTACATTGCCACTTCCACTTGGCCGGGCGCGGTGACTTGCGCCTTGATGACCCGCTGGGAGTTGAGGTTTTTCACCCGGATCTGTTCTTTCAGGCCGCCGTTGGCCAGCGCTTCGCCGGGCATCCGCACGGCCAATGTGCCGCTGCGGGCGGTAATGACGACTTGATCACCCTTGCGGATGACTTCGGCCTGTTCGAGATGGACCAGCGTAATCACCTGATCGGCGACCGTTGGTCGGGTCAATTTCTGTCCGATCGCTTCGTCCACCGACGTCAAAAAACCTTGATTGATCACGCTGACGTCGCGCTCGCGCAGGGTGACATCCTGCGGCTCGATAATCCCGGCGCGCTTGAGCGGGCGGGTGGTGGTGACAATCTCGCGAAACAGGCGGACTTGAGCGGGCACGAACACGGTCCAGGGCGAACTACCTTCGCAGCGAACCTTGACGGTGACGCGGCCCAGAGGGCGTGCCGGACTCTCCAGGGTCGCTGTCAATTCCTTGTCGCACATGGGCATGCGCAGCCGCGGATCGAGCTGGTTGACTTCGATTTCGTAGCGGCCTTCGGTTTGACTGGTAGCCAGATAGTCTTCTACGGTGAATTCAAGAAAGCCCTGAGTCACGCCGATAAGCATATCAGGCAAGGTAACCGCATCAGCATTGGCAGGACTGCCGGCAAATAGGCAAAAAACGGCGGACACCGCGCAAAGCCCTTTGCGAAGGGAGGATGTCAGGCGTCGGGAAAATGTCGTTTGAGCGTTCATACAGGTTAAAAAGCAAGCGCCGTGCCGTTTAGCAATAAATGTGCGTCGCAACAACACTTGGCGTTGGTGTAGGAGTCTGGGCATGGCTGGTGTAATGGATTCGGTGAACCAGCGCACGCAACTGGTAGGGCAGAATCGCCTGGAGCTGTTGTTGTTCCGTCTCGACGGCCAGCAGCTCTACGGGATCAACGTGTTCAAGGTTCGGGAAGTGCTGCAATGCCCGTCACTGACGTTGATGCCCAAGTCCAGTCCTGTCGTGTGCGGGGTGGCGAATATTCGGGGGGCGACCATTCCGATCCTGGATCTGGCAATGGCGACCGGCTCCGGTGCGTTGAAAGACAAGAAAAATCCGTTCGTGATCATCACCGAGTACAACACCAAGACCCAGGGTTTCCTGGTCCGCTCGGTGGAGCGCATCGTCAACATGAATTGGGAAGAGATCCATCCACCACCCAAGGGCACGGGCCGCGATCATTACTTGACCGCCGTGACTCGGGTGGACAACCAGCTAGTCGAAATCATCGACGTCGAGAAGGTGCTGGCCGAAGTGGCGCCGACACCGGAAGCGATTTCGGTGGGCGTGGTCGATGTCGAGACCCAGACCAAGGCGTTGTCGCTGCGGGTGCTGACGGTCGATGACTCGTCGGTGGCGCGCAAGCAGGTCACGCGTTGCCTGCAGACGATCGGTGTCGAAGTGGTGGCGCTGAACGACGGCAAGCAGGCGCTGGATTACCTGCGCAAGCTGGTCGACGAAGGCAAGAAGCCGGAAGAAGAGTTCCTGATGATGATTTCCGACATCGAAATGCCGGAGATGGACGGGTACACCCTGACGGCGGAAATCCGCGGCGACGCACGCATGCAAAAGCTCCATATCATCCTGCATACTTCGTTGTCGGGGGTATTCAATCAGGCGATGGTCAAGAAAGTCGGTGCTGATGACTTCCTGGCCAAATTCCGTCCTGATGACCTGGCATCCCGGGTAGTCGACCGGATCAAAGCAGCAGATATCAGCTAGGGGCCTTTTGTCCCTGGCGATCAACACGATTTAAGAGGCGGCATCATTGTCTACGGGTAATTTGGATTTTGAACAGTTCCGGGTCTTCCTGGAAAAAGCCTGTGGCATTCTGCTCGGTGAAAACAAGCAGTACCTGGTCTCGAGCCGTCTCAACAAACTGATGGAGCAGCAAGGCATCAAGTCCCTGGGTGAGCTGGTTCAGCGCATCCAGACCCAGCCGCGCAGCGGTTTGCGCGAGCAGGTGGTCGATGCCATGACGACCAACGAAACCCTGTGGTTTCGTGACACCTATCCGTTTGAAGTCTTGAAGAACAAGGTACTGCCTGAAGCGATCAAGGCCAGCCCCAACCAGCGTCTGCGGATCTGGTCGGCGGCGTGCTCGTCAGGTCAGGAACCCTATTCGCTGTCGATGTCGATCGACGAGTTCGAGCGCAGCAACCTCGGTCAGCTGAAAATGGGTGTGCAGATCGTTGCCACCGATCTGTCCGGCCTCATGCTCAACAACTGCAAGACCGGCGAGTACGACAGCCTGGCGATCGGCCGTGGTCTGTCGCCCGAACGGCTGCAACGCTACTTCGATCCGAAAGGGCCGGGGCGCTGGGTGGTCAAGGCACCGATCAAGAGCCGCGTGGAGTTTCGCTCGTTCAACCTGCTCGACAGCTACGCGGCGTTGGGCAAGTTCGACATCGTGTTCTGCCGCAACGTGCTGATCTATTTCTCTGCCGAAGTGAAGAAAGACATCCTGTTGCGTATTCACAGCACGTTGAAGCCTGGCGGGTATCTGTTCCTTGGCGCTTCGGAGGCGCTGAACGGTTTGCCGGATCATTACCAGATGGTGCAGTGCAGCCCGGGTATTATTTACCAGGCGAAATAACCGGTTTGCGGCGACACAAAAAACGGCAGTCCTTTTAGGCTGCCGTTTTTTTGCGCCTGAATATTCTCTTCGAAACGCCACTAATCCCCTGTAGGAGTGAGCCTGCTCGCGATCGCGGTCTATCAGACAACACATCAGCGACTGACACACGGCTATCGCGAGCAGGCTCACTCCTACAATGGATCAGCGGTGGGAGGGAGAATGAGGGCAAGCGGCAGAAAAGCGGCATCCGGCGGAAACCGGTTGCCGCTTTTCTGGCATTGCCGCTTTGCCCGTTCGACGCAAAGCCCCGGAATACGGGGCTTTGTCCGTTTGGCACGGCGCTTGCTAAAGCTCAGTTACGAAAAACCGGTCACCTGAAGGTTCCCGACATGAGCATCAGCTTCGACAAAGCGCTCGGCATCCACGAAAAAGCACTGGGCTTCCGCGCCCAGCGTGCCGAAGTGCTGGCCAACAACATCGCCAACGCCGATACCCCGAACTACAAGGCGCGTGACCTGGATTTCTCCAAAGTGCTCGAAGCACAGACCGAGAAGACCAAGACCGGCGGCCACTTTGCCCTGAACATGACCAACAGCCGTCACATCGAGGCTGAAGGCTTGGGCAATGGCGACGAATCGCTGATGTATCGCACACCGATGCAGCCTTCGATCGACCAGAACACCGTGGACGCTCAACTGGAACAGTCGAACTACGCGGAAAACGCCGTCGGCTTCCAGGCCAGCTTCACGCTGCTCAACAGCAAATTCAAAGGGCTGGTGTCAGCCCTGCGCGGAGAATAATTCATGTCCCTGTCCAGCGTTTTCAACATTGCCGGCAGCGGCATGAGCGCCCAGACCACGCGTCTGAACACCGTCGCGTCGAACATCGCCAACGCCGAGACGGTCTCGTCGAGCATCGACCAGACCTACCGCGCCCGTCACCCGGTGTTCGCCACCATGTTCCAGGGCGGCCAGGCTGGCGGCAGCAACTCGCTGTTCCAGAACCAGGACGCGGCCGGTCAGGGCGTGCAAGTGCTCGGTGTGGTCGAGGACGACAGCAATCTCGAAGCGCGTTACGAGCCGAACCATCCGGCGGCTGACGCCAAAGGCTACGTCTACTACCCGAACGTCAACGTGGTGGAAGAAATGGCTGACATGATTTCCGCGAGCCGTTCGTTCCAGACCAACGCCGAAATGATGAACACCGCCAAGACCATGATGCAGAAGGTGCTGACCCTCGGTCAGTAATAAGGGGCGACTGCCATGAGCGTTACCGATACCACCAGCTCCCTGAGCATGAATGACATCCTGTCGAACTCGTCGAAAAAGACCAGTTCGACCACCGATGGCATTGCCTCGGCGACCAACAGCAGCACCGGCGGACAAGCGCTGGGCAAGGACGCGTTCCTGCAGTTGCTGGTGACCCAGCTGAAAAACCAGAACCCGCTCGATCCGCAGGACAACAGCGCATTCGTTGCGCAGTTGGCACAGTTCAGCAGCCTCGAAGGCATCACCACGCTGAACTCCACCGTGAGTGGCCTTGCCGGCAACTACAACTCGTCGCAGGCGCTGCAAGCGTCGTCGCTGGTCGGTCGCAACGTGATCGTGCAAACCAATACCGCGCAACTCGACGATCCGAGCAAAGGCCTGACCGGTTCGGTCAACGTGCCATCGTCCATCGCCGGCGGCACCGTGACCATTACCGACAAGGATGGTAAAGCTGTCCGCACTATCGATCTGGGCAGTCGCGCCGCTGGCAGTGCCAGCTTCACCTGGGACGGCAAGGACACCGCCGGCACCGTGGTGCCCGTCGGGACTTACACCTTCAAGGCGAGCGCGCCGATCAACGGCACCGCGACGGACCTGGCGACTTACCTGCCGGCCACCGTCAACAGCGTGACGATCAGCCAGACCGGTGGCGAGCTGATGCTCAACCTGGCTGGCAAGGGCACCGTTGCCCTGTCCAAAGTACAAACCATTGGTATATAGAGCCGACTAACCCGGCATAAAGGAGTGGAATATGTCTTTCAATATCGGCCTTAGCGGTCTCTATGCGGCCAACAAGCAACTGGACGTGACCGGCAACAACATCGCCAACGTCGCGACCGCCGGGTTCAAATCCTCCCGCGCAGAATTCGAAGACGTGTACTCGTCGACTCGCCTGGGCAGCGGCAGCAAAGTGATCGGCAACGGCGTGCGCCTGGCCAACGTTTCCCAGCAGTTCACCCAGGGTGACATCAACAACACCGGCAACGTGTTGGACATGGGCATCAACGGTTCCGGTTTCTTCACCATGAGCAACAACGGCTCGATCTCGTACACCCGTGCCGGTACGTTCAAGGTCGACAACGCCGGCTACATCACCAACACCGACTACACCTCGCGTCTGCAGGGTTACGGTGTGGATGCCAACGGCAAGATCCTCAACGGTGTGCTGACCGACCTCAAGATCGATACTTCGAACCTGGCGCCCAAGTCGACTTCGGCGGTGACTTCGAGCATCAACCTGAACTCTTCGGCCCCCGTGATTGTTGATACCGGCGCTACTGCCGTGAAGTTCGACCCGTCGAAGCCTGAGACTTACACCAAGTCGTTCAGCACACCGATCTATGACACTCAGGGTAACTCCCACGTCATGGATCAGTACGTGGTCAAGACTGGCGAGAATACCTGGAAGGTTTACACCCTGGTTGATGGACGCAACCCGGATGCCACCGGTAGCGATCCAACCAACGCCGCCACGCCTCCGGTTGCTTCCACATTGACGTTCAACAGTTCCGGCAAATTGCTTCAGGTGAGTACACCTAGTACTTTGCCGGCGCCGGCGCCGAACCCGCTCATCAGCAGCGACTTGACGTTGAGTAACTGGAAACCAGGCACCGTGACCAATGGTGTTTTTACGCCTAACGGCGCGGCAGCAAATCCGGCTGGCGTGACCATTTCGATGGCCAAGACCACCCAGTACAACGCTGATACTTCGCGCACGATCCCGACTCAGGATGGCTACGCCACTGGACAGATCACCAACCTGACCATCGACGGTACCGGTACGCTGTTCGCCAACTTCAGCAACAACCAGAGCAAGGCGATTGGTCAGGTTGCACTGGCCAGTTTCACCAACGAGCAGGGCTTGCAGGCTGTCGGTGGTACTAGCTGGAAAGAGACTTTCGCTTCGGGTATTCCGGGCTACGACGCGCCGAAGACTGGTACGTTGGGTGAGGTGGTGTCCAACTCGCTGGAAGAGTCGAACGTTAACCTGACCAACGAGCTGGTTGATCTGATCAAGGGCCAGAGCAACTATCAGGCGAACGCCAAGACCATCTCCACTCAGAGCACCATCATGCAGACCATCATTCAGATGACTTGATGTGATCTGATTGCTGCACTGAAAACCGACGTCCTAGGGCGTCGGTTTTTTTTGCGCGCTGTCAGGCTTTTCTCAAATACCTACCGTTCGTCGGCAGCTGTGGTGCAGTAATTGCACTTGCCCCCAGCAGAAGAAGGGGCGCGTCAAACTTTCGCAGGTCATGGAGACCTCTGGTTGCAAGGCGGTTAAGCGTCTCATCAATGACCACGCTCAAAAGTACTCGGCCTTATCGAGGCGATTCTGAAGTATTGCGTTGACTATCGATTCATCAAAAAGGCAAGGAAGAAACAATGGCAGTTATAAACGGAACGTCGGGTACGGACACACTGGTAGGCACGTCAAGTGCGGATGAGTTGTATGGGTTTGCAGGAAATGACTCGCTGAGTGGCGGCGATGGCAATGACTTGCTGGACGGCGGAGCAGGTGCTGATGTCTTGAATGGCGGGAACGGTATCGATACCGCGTCTTATGCCAGCTCGACGGCAGGAGTAACCGTCAATCTGACCGCTGGAACAGGCGTTGGCGCAGATGCTCAGGGCGATACCTTGACGTCTATAGAGGCCGTGATTGGTTCTGCATTTAATGACATTCTCACCGCCCAAGCATCCGGCAACACTTTAAGCGGTGGCGCTGGTAACGACATCTACTACGTCAACGGCACTTCGGTAAACGTCGTTGAAGCGGTGGGCGGCGGTGATGACGAAGTACGGACCATCCTGCTCAATCACACCCTGGCAACCAACGTCGAACGCCTGACCTACGTCGGTACCGGCAACTTTGTCGGTTACGGCAACGCGTCGGACAACGTCATTACCGGCGGGGTCGGTAACGACTATCTGATGGGCGGCGCAGGTGCTGACCAGTTCATCGGCGGTGCAGGCACTGATACCGTGAGTTATACCGACAGCCCTGCGGGTGTAACGATCAACACCAAAACCGGAGTGAACTCCGGGATTGCTGCCGGTGATACCTACGTCGGCATCGAGATGCTGGCGGGCTCCGGCAGCAACGACACCTTTATCAGTGGTGCAACTGCCGATCAGTTTGATAGTTCGGGCGGTACTGACACCATTGACTATTCTGGGTCTTCCAGCGGTGTGACAGTAAGTCTGGTCGGAGGTGTTCTGGGTGTCGGTGGTGATGCCCAGGGTGACAAGCTGTGGAACTTCGAAACCGTCATCGGCTCGTCTTTCAATGACGTGTTGACCGGGCAAACCACGGGCAACGTCCTGAACGGCGGCGCCGGCGATGA
>NZ_JABWQS010000061.1:0-26991 GCF_014268545.1 Pseudomonas sp. SWRI81 | reverse complement strand
TTCACATGACGACGAAACCCGATCGTTACAAAAATCCTCTCGTCACACCTACAGCACTTGGGATACCTGCGGGCGTTGAGCGGAACAGGATTTCTGTGGCGAGGGGATTTATCCGCGCTCGACTGCGAAGCAGTCGCAACTCCCCTCTACACGCGGTGTGCCTGCAAAAACGCTGCTGCCAGGATTTGGGGCCGCTTCGCTGCCCAGCGGGGATAAATCCCCTCGCCGCGGTGAATCTTCACATGACGGAGAAAACCGGCTCGTTGCATAAATCCATACATCGTTACGTTCAATTGTTCGTTCCAGTTTTATTCAGATAATCCGCCTCCCCCGCCCTTCACATTTTTTTCACCCGCGCCAACCACCGTCTAAGCTTCAGACAAGTCCGATCAATCTGCGTGAATGGATCAATCGACTATGGGCGCTTTGTGGCAAACCGATTCGAGTAAAACTGTGGTTCCGACTGAACGTGTGGATGAAGCGCCTATTCCTGAAAAAACCCGCCGTCACCGGCATGGGTGGAAGGCTTTCTGGTTGTTGCTGGTGATCATTGCGGTCGTCGTGGGGTTGGCTGCGTCCAAGGAAATGCGCACCTCGCGTTTTCAGTCCCGGGAATTGAGCCAGTACGCCGCTTCGCTGACTTACAAGCTTGAACCCGGCCCCAGCGAAGCGATTCGTTATCCAGGCAACGGGCCGTTCGATCTGCGCCTGGGCTACAGCTCGCTCGACGAATTTCTGCCGCGGCTGCTCAAACGCAATTATGTGATTACCGAGCAGACGCGTTTTTCCCCGGCCCTGCTCAGCTACACCGACAAGGGCCTGTTCGTGCCCTATTCCGAAAAGATTCAGGCCGGGTTGTCAATCACCGATTGCCGCGCCGCGCCGTTGTACCAATACAACTATCCGCAACAGCTGTACGCCAGCTTCGCGGCGATTCCGCCGGTGGTGGTCAACAGCCTGTTGTTCATCGAAAACCGCTTTCTGCTCGACCCGAAACAACCGTTGGCCAACCCGGCGGTGGACTGGCCGCGCTTTGGCATGGCCGCGTGGTCGCAGGTGGCGAAGTTGCTGCGCCTGCCGGGACAGTCGGCCGGTGGCAGTACGCTGGCGACGCAACTGGAAAAGTACCGGCATTCACCGGATGGCCTGACTGTGTCGGGTGCCGAAAAGATTCGCCAGATGATTTCCGCCAGCGTGCGCGCCTATCAGGAGGGTCCGCAAACCCTCGGCGCGCGGCAGAACGTTGTGCGCGACTACCTCAACAGCGTGCCGCTGTCGGCGGTGCCGGGGCATGGTGAAGTGCACGGCATGGCCGAAGGATTGCGGGTCTGGTATGGCAGCGACTTCAACAAGGCCAACGAACAACTCAACAGCCCGGCCACCGATCCGCAAAGCATGGCCGCCAAAGGCCTGGCCCTGCGCGAAATGCTCTCGCTGATGATCGCCCAGCGCCGCCCGTCGCATTACCTGACCAAGGGCCGCGAAGAGCTCGCCAACCTCACCGACAGCCACCTGCGCCTGCTCAAGCAGAACGGCGTGATCGACAGCGCACTGGCCGACGCCGCCCTGGCCAGCACCGTCAGCTACCGCGACTGGCAGACCCAGCCGACGATGCAGCCGATTGAAACCAACAAAGGCATCAGCGTCGCCCGCAGCCGCCTGGCGAGCATGCTCAACCGGCCGCTGTATGACCTCGATCGCCTCGACCTTTCCGCCACCAGCACCCTGCAAGGCGATTTGCAGAGCCAGGCCACCGTCTACCTGAAAAAACTCGCCGACCCGGCCTACGCCGCCGAAATCGGCCTGCTCGGCGAACGCCTGCTGACCCCGACCAGCACCACCCAGGTGCGCTACAGCTTCACCCTGTTCGAGCTGACCCCGGACGGCTCCCGCGTACGCGTGCAGACCGATAGCACCGACCAACCGTTCGACATCAACGAAGGCAGCAAACTGGAACTGGGCTCGACCGCAAAAATGCGCGTGCTGACCACTTACCTGCAAATCATTGCCGAACTGCACGACAAGTACGCCACCATGGGCGTGCCGGAACTGAAAAAAGTCGAGATTCCCGAGCAGGATCGCCTGAGCCGCTGGGTTCTCGATTACCTGATTCAGAACAAGGACCACGACCTGTCGAAGATGCTCGGCGCAGCGCTGGACCGCAAATATTCGGCCAGCCCCGGCGAGGCGTTTTTCACCGGCGGTGGCTTGCACACCTTCAATAACTTTCGCAAAGAGGACAACGGCCGTCTGCCGACCCTGCGCGATGCCCTGCGCGAGTCGATCAACCTGCCGTTCATTCGCCTGATGCGCGACGTGGTGCGCTACGTCACCTACTCCGGCCCCAACAGCAGTGCCGAACTGCTCAAGGACGACCGCGACCCGCGCCGTCAGGAATACCTGGCCAGTTTTGCCGACCGCGAGGGCACCTCGTTCCTGCTCAAGTTCTGGAAAAAGTACCGGAACAAGGACACCCAGGCGCGACTGGAGACCTTCCTCGACGGCATGCGCCCGACGCCGATCCGCCTGGCCGCCGTGCATCGCTACCTGCTGCCCGAGGCCGAACAGAAAGACTTCAACAGCTTCGTGCGCTCGCACCTGAAGGGCAGCAAACTCAACGAAAAACTCACCGACGATCGCCTGATCAGGCTTTACGATGCCTACGGCCCGGGTAGCTATGATTTGCCCGATCAGGGCTTCATCGCCAAGGTGCATCCACTGGATCTGTGGCTGATGGGCTACCTGCTCAACCATCCGGACGCGACGTTCAGCCAGATCGTCAAAGCCAGCCATTTCGAGCGTCAGGAAGTCTACAGCTGGCTGTTCAAGAGCAAGCACAAGGGCGCACGCGACAGCCGAATCCGCACCATGCTGGAAATCGAAGCCTTTCTTGAGATTCACCAGCGCTGGCAGAGCGTAGGTTATCCGTTCGACCACTTGGTGCCGTCACTCGCCACCGCCATCGGCAGCTCCGGCGACCGCCCTGCGGCACTGGCCGAACTGATCGGTACGATCCTCAATGACGGCGTGCGCCTGCCAACGCTGCGCATCGACAGCCTGCATTTTGCTGCCGGCACGCCTTACGAAACCCGCCTGGTCAACGACCCGCATGCCGGCAAGCGAGTGATGCCGGTCGAAGTCGCCAGAGCCATGCGTGAAGCGCTTTCACAGGTTGTTGATGCCGGTACCGCCAAACGTGTTTCCGGCAGTTTCAAACTGGCTGATGGCACGCCATTGGCCATGGGTGGCAAAACGGGCACCGGTGATAACCGCATACAGGCCATCGGATCGGGCGGCAGAATCCTCAGTTCGAAGTCGATCAACCGCACCGCGACCTTCGTGTTCTACATCGGCGATCACCATTTCGGCACTCTCACCGCGTTCGTGCCGGGGCGCTCGGCGGAGACCTTCAAATTCACCTCGGCCCTGCCCACACAGGTGCTCAAGGGCATGGCGCCGATCCTGACGCCCTACCTGCAACCGGGCAGCGACTCGCAATGCCGGCCTGCTGCAAATACTCAGGTAACGATGGCGGCAACGGCTGAATCCGAATGGCATGGCCGCGAAGACTCACTCCGCTAACCCACCTCCGAATCCCAGATCACCGTGACACTGCCCGAATAGCTTCGGGCAGTGTCGGGCTTGATCATTTCATCCACCGCATCCTGCGCGACCTCGAAGTGCAAAGTGCCGACCTTGCGATCCAGATAAAAACCCGGTTGGAACAACTCCGTGCCGCTGCCATCACGCAACAAACGACGGCGGTTGACCGGCTGGCCGGCACCATCCGTCAGGCCGTTGGGCAACGTCACACTGACCTCCAGTGGCGCCGAGTGGCCGGAGGTCGATTCCCACAAAGCACAGGTGTTGTTGCTGTAGTACTGGCATTGCAGGTTCATTTTGAAACGGCTCGACGCCGAGATATTGAACGTCTGGTCACGCAGCAAACGCGTCGGCTTGCGGCCCTGATTCAACCAGGATTGCCAGCCGCCCGCAGGTTCCAGCACCACACGATTGCCGCCGGGCGGAATGTCGACCTTCATGGTGTGTGTGACTTTCAGGCTGAAATTGAGAGTCAGCAGCGGGTCGGCCGGAATCATCACGTCGCCCATGTCGAAATCCATGTTTGGGCCGACGGTGTAGCTGATCGATCCGGTATAGGTTCCGGCCTCCATTTTCAAGGGATCGGGGGTGCGCAATTCATAGCCGTAAACGAAGTAGAGATAGCGCATCGACATCGGAATCTGGAACTTCGCCTGTTTGCTACAAACCCCGGCGCCCTCCGGGACTCGCCAGAAGCTGTTGTAGCCGTATTCACCGGCCGTCGACCGGCCGACGCCCAGACACGGGGCAGGTGCGTAAACCCAGGCCCCGCCTTCCCACAATTGATCCCACCATGCTCCGCCGGTCAGTTCCCTGACCGGACGCGGTAAAGCGGTCTCATGTCCTATACCGGCAATCCTTAACTGGACACGATGGGTGTCGCCGGAAGCATGGGTGACCATGACATCGCGCCACTCGGATGGCACCTTGGCCATCCCGCCCTTGCGCGGGTCGGAGTGGTTGGCCTCAATCGGCGCATTGGCCGTGAACGGTATTTGCGCGATAAGGCTGAAAAGCCCCAACGATTCACAGGTCGCCGGCAATTGACGGCAGAACCCTTCGGACGGTGTCTGGTTCTTGAACTGATTGCGCTGAGGATTGGCAAAGTCCGGCTCGAAAGTGGCTTCGATGTCATGCACTTCCGCTGCGGCGGTAGCGGCCCACAGCGCCAGCAGTAAACCCGCCCATGGTCGGGATTTCGAAATGGAATTCGCCACAGGATTCACTCTCTCGGTGTCTTGGAGTTGAACAAAAAACAGTACGCTTCAGGCTGGCCGGGCTAACCGACCTCCGAATCCCAGATCACCGTGATATTGCCCTTGTAGGGTTTGTCCCGGGCGTTGTCGATCAGCCAGTTGACGTCCCTTTGGTCGACCTCGAAATGCAGCGTTCCGGGCTTGCGATCAACGTAGATACCGGGCTGAAACGGACTGCTCGGCGTCAGGCGCAAGGGCATGCGCCGGACCGGTTGTCCGGAACTGTCGGTCAATCCGTTGGGCAGGCTGACGCTGACGTTTACGGCGCCGACGTAGCCCGTCTCGCGGTCAATGATGCCGCAGCCGTTGCCAAAGCCCAGGTCATGCTCGCACTCGATCTTCATGGTGAATTTCGACGAGGCGGAAATATTGAACACTTGATCCCGATAAAGACGCGTCGGCCGGCGGCCGTGTTCCAGCCAGCCCTGCCATCCGCCCTCGGGTTCCAGCACGACCTTGTTGCCCCCCGGCGGAATTTCGACTTTGAGGGTGTGCAGCACGTCCAAAACGAAATCCAGAGTGAGGGCACCATCATCCGGTTCCATCATCGAACCCAGCTGGAAATCGCCGCTGGGGCCAATGGTGTATCCGATTGATCCGGTGTACAGACCGCTCGACATTCCCAACGGGTCGGGGGTTCTCAACTCATAAGCAATATCGAGTTTTTCGAAGTACATCGAAGGGATGCGGAACGCGGCGGTTTTGGTGCATAACGCGTCCACCGGCGTATGCCAGAAGAAACGATAGGCAGTCTGGCTGTAGCTCGCCAGACCGCTACCGCCACAAGGTGGCGGGGCATACAGCCAACCGCTGCGGGATGTCCAGAGAATGTCATGGCCTGTAGGGGCCGCGACGCCGGTGAGGTTAAACACGGTATCGCTGAGGACAAATCTTGAACCGATCCCGGTAATACGCACCTCGACCGTCTCCGTTTCGCCGGTGTCCTGATGGGTAACCGTCAACCGTTTCCAGTCCGTTGGAGCTTTGAGTGAGACATCATCTCCAGGTTCGATGGCCCTGGTTGAGTCATGACGCACCGGCAGTTCGATGCTGAACATGTTGATAGCTTCACATCTTCCCGGAAAGTAGGCGCAATAGCCGCTGTTGGGTGTCTGATTGACGAACAGGTTTTTGTTCGGCTGGGACGGGTCCGGCTGAAACAACGCACGTATTTCCTGATTGACGGCCTGCGCCTCAGTGGCGCTCAACGCCAACAGCAACGCCAGGCATTGGCTGGCCGCTGCCCGGCGCCAGGCAGGTCGGTTAAATGCCATGGGCGTCATCCCGCATCCGGTGTCTGGGCGTTGAACAGCAACAACACGTTGCCCGCGTACTCACCCGTGCGGTATCCAGCGGCCGGTTTGATCGGGGCGATCTCCAGCATTACCCGTTTGCCCGCCGCCGCTTCTTCGCGGGTCAGCACCTGCCGCGGCGTCATCGCCGCACTCAGTTCAACGCCATTGAAGGTCACGCGCAGGCTGATATCGTCCTCGGGGCGGCCATTGGACAGATAGGGTTCGGCCTCCAGCCGCGCTTCGATTGCGCTGCTGTCATGGCGCACGTCGAAATTCTTTTGCACGCTGCTCAAGGTGGAGGTGGGGTAATCCCAGTTGAGGCGCTGCGGTCGATGAATCCAGTCCGGTTCTGCCGGGATCACGTAAAACGGCCGACTGGGAATGGTCAGGGACACTTCGAAGGTATGTTCTTCCCGAGCCGCCCAGGCAGCGCTGGCGGTCAGAGCCGCCACGGCCATCAGCGCGACGACGGTGCATTGCTTGATCATGTTGGTTACCCGTTGCGTCAATGAAAGGCAGGTCCGGCGCAAACACGCCACGGCACCTGTGGCGAGGCTGTTCGCTCGCGCCGGACTGCGTTAGCGGCTGGTGATCCTGAGGTTTTTCTTGTCGTTGCCTTCGATCAGGAAGAAGCGGTATTCGCGGCCCTTTTCCTTGTCGAACGAGAAGGTCTTGCCGGTCAGCACATGGTGCTTGGTGGTCGCGCCGCAATCGGTTTCCTTGCTCAATGAGCAGCTCTTGAACTCGTCGACGATCACCACGGTGTTGCCGTCGTTGCGCAGTTCGTAACGCTTGTCGGTTTCATTGATGACCGTGGCGAAACGGGCATCCTTGGGCCGTACGAAAAAAATCGTGCCGAAACCGGTCATCACGTTGACCCCGGCAGTGAGGGTCTTTTTGTAGTCCTCACGCTCTTCGCCGCTGACGGCAAACTCGTCTTCCTTTTCCGGCACGACCGGCACGAACCGCACGCGAAAGTAACGCTCGCGGTCACGCTCGCCCATGTACAGCAAACGCGTACCCTGCATGCCTTTGGCCGGCACGATCAGCCGCGCCGGGCTGGCCATCACGCCGTTGCGCGAAGCGCCGTCGGCGGCGGCCTCCACCGGAATTTCCTTGGGCTGACCGTCGGCGTCGTAGACGATCTCCAGCACGTTGACCTTGACGAACGCGGTGGCGTCACCGCTATTGAATACACGCTTGAGGTAGGTGCTTTTATCAGCGTCCAGATAGTCGTACACGGTGCCGACATTGATCTGCGGACCGGCCTGCGCGGGCAGACAAAACACACTGAGCAGGCCCAGCAAAAAAACACGGTTCATCGTTTTCGACTCCACAAGAATTGAAAAGGGCCAGCCGGGAACGCTCACGCTTCCGAGTCCCAGATAATGGTGATATTGCCGCGCAGCTTGTCGTTCACGCCGGGTCTGAGCAGAAAGTTGATAGCAAACGGCGTCATGTAGAAATTCAGCGAACCGACTTTGCGGTCGACGTACAGCGAGGGCTGGAATGGCCCCACCCAGGTGTTGTATATCAATGGCAACCGGGTGACGTTGTAGCCGCCCGCGCCGGCAATGCCCGGCGGTAAGGTGATGGCCACCTGAATGTCGGTCGTGTTGCCCTTGGGGCTGTTCAGCCGGCAGGTGTTGCCCCCAGGGGAATTGCACAGCAACATGACCTTGAAGCGCGACGACGCCGACAGATAGAACGGCTGATCGCGGAAGATCTCGGTCGGTTTTTTCCCGCTCTCAATCCATGGCGCCCACCCGCCTGCGGGTTCCAGCGAAACTCTATTGCCGCCCGGTGGCAGCTCGACTTTCAGGGTGTGCTGCACATCCAGCACGAAATCCAGGGTCAGGTTGCTGTCATCGGGCACAAACGATGGCCCGAAGGTGAAATCACCGGTCGGCCCGATGGTGTAGTTGATCGCGCCGGTATAGAGCCCGGAGGACATCCCCAGCGGATTGGGCGTGCGCAGTTCGTAAGCGAAATCCAGGGTGTCGAACGTCATCCACGGAATGCTGAACCGCGCCACTTTGCTACAGGCCTCTTCAACCGGCGCTTTCCAGAAAAAGCGATAGGTTGCCGGGGTGTACGCGCCGACTCCGCTGTACTGACAGGGCGCAGGCGCATACACCCAACTGCTGCCCTCCCACAACGCCTGATGGGCTTTGAGCGGGTCGGTCTCGCCCGTAAGATCGCCCGCTGAATGACTGAGAAGGAAGTTGGACCCGACGCCAATAATGCGCACCTCGACCGTTTCGGCTTCCTGGGTTTCGGCATTGGTGACCACCAATTGTCGCCAGTTCGCCGGAACCCTGATCGGGATGCCGTCTCCGGGCAGCAGCGGCCGCAGGGACGGGGAGCGAATGGGCAACTGGATACTGAACATGTTGTTCTGCGCGCATTCCCCTGGATACGTCGCGCAATAACCGCTGTTCGGTGTCTGGTTGACGAATACATTCTTGTTCGGCTGGGACGGATCTGGCTGAAACAGCGCGCGAATTTCCTGGGTCGCCGCCTCGGCTCTGGGCATAACCAGCGCCAGACAAACACCGAGCACTTTCGTGGACATCTTCATCTTCATCCTCATCGCGTCAACCCGCCTTCTGCTCGGTGGACGTCACGTCAGCCAGGGTGTCTGGCGTGCAACGCAGGTCGCCGATCATCAACACGTTGTTTTCGCGCCGATGGCTGTCGGCGTCGAGGCGGAACTGGCAAAGCAACTGATTGCCCTGACGCACTTCCAGGGTCGGCGAGCCGGCGTTCATCTCCATCGAGAAGAAGCCGTCAACCTCGGTCACGCCGCGGCTGGCGTGGTTGATCACATGATGGCCCTTGAGCGGCAGGCCTTTGCCATCGACCAGACGGCCGAGCACGGTCAGGGTTTTCATCACGCGGATCTTGCGGTACTCGACGCCGCCCTTGTTCAGGTGATAACGCGTACGTGCCGGTTCGATGGTCGCGGCCGGGACGTTGTTGCCTTCAAAGTCGAAGCTCACCGAACTGTTCTGATACGCGGTGATCGGGATGAAATTGCGCCCCGGTTTGAGTGCCGCGCTGCTACCGCTGTAGTCGTCAGCACGCAACAGGATGTTGTCGATGTCCGACTCGACATCGACGATCAGCCCCGCGCCGCGCACTTCGCTCTGACTGGTCATAAGCATTTGCTCGCCGCCGATCACCAGCGTGCTGTCGAGGTTGAGGCCACCGGTGAAATTGCCGTTGTAGGACGAACGCTGGACAAAGCCATCGCCACCGACGGTGTCGGTGCGGAAGTTCGCCAGGCTGGACATGCCCACGCCATAGGTGTCGGTGAGCGCGGTGACCGACACGTTCTGCAGCACGTGGTCTTTGAAATCCCTGCGCCAGCCGAGCGAAGCATTGTTGTCGCGCGCGCCGTCACGCGCCGTACGTGAACCGATACTGCCGGTGATCTGCTGGCCAGGTGCGCCGAGCGCCAGGTTGACGCTCAGGTCGACCCCGCGATTGCGCGCATCGCCGCTGCTGTAGCTGCCCGGCCGATCAAAGATCGACAAGCGCCAGCTGGCATCGCTGCCGAACAGCTCGGTGCGCTGGGTCCAGCCCATGTCGACACCGAAGCCCTCGACATTACCCTCACTGTGCGACACCCGAGCGTTGATTGAACTCTTGCTGTTGACCCGGTGGTTGAGCGCCAGCGACGAATTGCTGGTCTGGCCGATAAACACATTGCGCGGCCGTACCCGGGTGCCATCGGGCAGGGTGTCGTAGGTGTCCGTGGTGTCGAGCCAGCTGCGGTTGTGGCTGATCACGATGCTGCCGGCGCCGTAGTTATACAGGCTTTGCAGGTCGAGGCCGGTGCCGTAATCCTCGGTCTTGTAGACGTTGGCGTACAGGCTGATGTGATTGGCCAGCGTCCAGTCGATGGACGTGCCGTATTGCAGTTTTTCGCGGATCTGACGCGCCGACATCCCGAGAATCACCCGCGGATGCAGCAGGTAATTGATCGCCGCGCCCGCAGTCGGACTGCCACTGGATTGCGTGTCCCAGTTGCTCAGCAACTTGCTTTCTTCGCCGGCGAACACGTTGTAGCGCCAGCGGTCATCGAGGTTGCGCCAGTTGTTGGGCTTGTACACCAACTCCTGGGTGGTGGAGGTGATCTGGCCGTCTTCGATCAGGCGCACTTCCACTTCATAGATACCGCCCGGCAAGGGACGGGTGTCGAGGGTCTGCAAACCGGCGGGCACTGACTGGGTATTGATCAGTAGGCCATCGCGCCAGATTTCCACCGAACCCTGGCGGTTGGCCGTGACATAGATCGGGTACACGCTGGGCATCGGCGAGTTGATGGCCAGACTGTCGGAGCTGCCGTACATGATGCCCACGGCGGTATCGGGGCTGGTGCCGAACGTACGCGGTTGGCGCGTCAGCCCTTCGGAATTGGGGGTGAAATAGCCCAGACGGAAAAAACTGCCTTGCAGTTCGCGCTGGGTGTGAAGTTCGTGTACCGCGTGGTAAAGCTTGTCATCCGGGCCGCCGAGGCGCGCCACTTGCAGATTCAGCGTCTGGCTCCAGTTGCCCAGACTGCCGGTGGCCTCCAGGCCGAAGCGACCGCCCAGATCCTGTTCCTGGCCGCCATTGAGGTTGAGCTGGTTACGCACCATCAGGCCGCTGCTGCCGCCGTTGGGCTGCTCGTAATAGCGCTTGGCCGAAACGTCGCGCTCGGCGTTTTCGGTGAGGATCGACACCGTCGAGTTTTCCAGGTTGTAGTGCAGCGCCAGTAACTGCTCGGGGCAGGCGCTGTTGCATGCCCCCAACGGTACGCCGGGCTTGAGCACACTCGCCCATTTTTCCCGCTCGGAGGGGCCAAAGCGGTTTTCGCTGGTGTCGGTAAATTCGAGCAGGGTGATGCGATCATCGCGCGACAGCACCACCATGGCCTCGCCCAATGGCTGGTGATCGAGTTCGACTCGAACCGCCAGCGGCACATCAAAGAAATGCTCCTCGAAATCCGCCGGCAAGCCCTTGGCCTGCGCCAGCAGACTGCGGGGCGTGGTGCCGGCGGAATTGGAAGCCACGGCTGCGCTGGCACAAAACAACAGCGCAAGCGCAGCCGCGATGGGTGTCATCGGGAACATGAACTCTTACTCTGATTACGAAGGTTGGAAGTCCGACGGGGCAGACATTGCTGTCTGCCCCAATCGGTAAACGCTGACTACCGTCAGGGTTGAAGGCCGAATGGGCCGATCAAGGCCCAGCCGGAGGAACGGCGTCGAAAGTCATCGCAACCACACCGGTGTAATCGCCCGGAGTGAAAGTATTACCAACGGCGCTGATTTTCAGCGGCGCACGGTAGTTCACGTCGGATTCAGCCTCACCGACGATTTCCTGTGGCGTCAGGGTCAGAACCTTGTTGTTGATCGCCACTTGCAGATCGATGCTGCTCGAACCGGAGATCAACTTCGGCACGCTGTCGAGGCTGGCGTGAACCGAACCGCTGTTGTTGCGCACGTCAAAGAAACCGGTCACGTCACGCATCTTGCCGGTCGCCGGCTGATAGCTCATGTCCTGGTCTTTGTTGACCAGATCAGGGTCGGTTGGAACGATATAGAAACCATTGGTCGGCACGTGAGCGACGAGGCTGATGGAGTGCGCAGCTTCACCGGCGGCGAACGCGCCAGTGGAAGCCATGGCCAGTGCCAGAGGAGCAGCGATTGCGAGTTTCTTGAACATCGGTCAGTACCTGTTTCTGTCTATAAGGGAGTTCATTCAAAGTTCCAACCGACCGTATCTCTAGTTGAGACAAATCAATTCGAACCTTCAACGCCGGGGCATCATCGACTGTTAGCTCTGGAATGTAAGCAGGCAACTTCCGACAACCGCGTAGCCAAACCTCCTTTGATCCCGCCAGAAAAAAGACTGAAAAACAGAGACTTGCAAAAGTAACTGTAAGTTATCCCCTACATACAGTTATCCGAAAAAAACCATGCAGGAGCTTTAATCAACAGGCATGCCAACTTAGCACTATTTAGAATACAAGCTCTACGACAACTAGAGCGTTAACTTTAACTCTCGGGTTACGCCGCAGAATTATTGATTCGGAAAATAAATTGTTGCGTTCAGGCTGGCCAACCGCTCGTCCGGCGCGTTCGGATCAGAGGAAAAAGGCCTTGCGCGAGCTTTAAGATATATCTTAAGTTGTATCTAAACACGACGAGAGAAAGCGAAAAATGAGAGACCCTCATTCTCCCCACCGCGAGCACGGTGATGGCCGCGACGGCTTCGAGAAACGCCCCGGCCGCGAACGCGGCGGACGCGGTCCGCGAGTGTTCGCCCCGGGCGATCTGAAACTGCTGCTGTTGGCGCTGATCGCCGAACAGCCGTGTCACGGCTACGACCTGATCCGCCAGATCGAAGGCATGTTCGATGGCGCCTACAGCCCGAGCCCCGGCGTGATCTACCCGACCCTGACCTTTCTGGAAGAAAGTGACCTGATTGCCGGGGACGCCGAGGGTGGCAAAAAACGCTACCGCGCCACCGACGCCGGTCGTTTGTCGTTAAGCGAACAGGCCGTGGCGCTCGACGGCGTGCGCATGCGCATCGAGGTCAGCAAGCGCTCGCTGCGCGGCCACGACCGCCCGCCGGAAATTCATGAAGCGGTGCATAACCTGCGCCATGCCCTGCAGATGCATCACGGGCGCTGGAGCGCAGCAGAGATCCTGCGCGTGCGCGATCTGCTCAACGACACCGCCAAAGCCATCGTCGACGGCCCTGCCGTTCAACCTGCCCCGGAGAAAGCCGAATGACTGCAGTCGATAGCCAAACCATTCACCGCGTGATGCACGAGATCAAACGACGCAAACTGGAAGTGTTGCGCGTCACCGACCTGACCCCGCGCATGCGCCGCATCACCCTCGGCGGGCCGGAACTGGCCGGGTTTATCAGTCTGGGCACGGACGATCACGTCAAACTGCTGTTCCCGCAGAACGCCGAGCAGGCAGCGGCGCTGGAGACCCTGGTACTCGGCGCCGGCAAGGACAACGGGCCGTTACCCGAGATGCGCGACTACACGCCGCGTCGTTATGATCTGGAAAAAATGGAACTGGACATTGATTTTGTCCTGCACGGTGACGGACCTGCCTCGATCTGGGCGGAACAGGCCCAGCCCGGACAGTTTCTGCACATCGGCGGCCCCCGCGGTTCGATGATCGTGCCGGACATTTTCGACAGCTATCTGTTGATTGGCGACGAAACCGCCCTGCCCGCCATCGCCCGCCGCCTCGAAGGTCTGGCGGCGAATCGCAAGGCGCTGGTGGTGATTGAAGTGGAAAACGGTGCCGAGCAGCAAAAGCTGGACAGTGCCGCGCAGGTCAACGTGATTTGGGTGCTGCGTGAAGGTGGCCAGGACAACCTGCTGACCACCGTCAGACAGTTGCAAGTGCCCAAGGGCAATCTGTATGCCTGGGTGGCAACCGAGACCAGGGTTTCGCGGCAGATTCGCCGTGTGCTGATCGATGAGCATGGGCTGGATGAGCAGTTCATCAAGGCTGTCGGTTACTGGCGCGCCGAGGGCTCTGACGAAGAGTAATGCTCCACCTGTAGGAGTGAGCCTGCTCGCGATAGCGCTCTATCAGTTGATGCAACTGTGAATGACAGACCGCTATCGCGAGCAGGCTCACTCCTACAATGATTTTCGGCGATCCAGACCTATCACCAGCAGGCCAATCAGCACAAACCCCACCAAAATCCCCCCGGCATTCGTCAGCACCTGTGGATAACCCAACACTGCCACATCAATGAACGGATACGCATACGCGCCAAGCAAATGCCCGCGCAGCAAGGCGTACACGAAATACACCAGTGGATAGACCAACCACAGCGGCAGGTGCCACAGGCGCAACGTGCCTTTGGGGACGCACCACCACCAATAGCCCAGAAACAGCAACGGCATGACGTCGTGGAGCAGTTCATCAGCGACAAACTGCCAACCTTCGGGATGCCACAGATGCCGCAGCAGCAGGCTGTAGGCCAATCCAACCACTGCGATGCTTACGGCAATTCCACTGCTCACCCAAGGCTTTCGAAACCAGCGCCGCACGGCGGATTCGCGATCAGTCACGGCACAGGTCAGCACCGTCGCCACCAGCGTGTTGGTCAATATGGTGAAGTAACTGAAGAAGCTCACCAGCCCGCCCAGCAGGCTGGCGCCGACGCTCAATCGTGCAAAGAAAATCAGGTACATCTGAATCGTCAGTCCTGCCCAGCCCAACACGGCCAGGCAGGTGATCAAGCGTCGCCGCCTTGCGCTGTCCATGTCAGAGCGGTCGTTTGGTGCGCATCAGCTTCACGTACAGACGCTCGACTTTCTCCCGGGCCCACGGAGTCTTGCGCAAAAACGTCAGGCTCGACTTGATGCTCGGATCGCTCTTGAAGCAACGAATGTCGATGCGCTCGGCCAGCCCCGACCACTCGTAGTGAGTCACCAGTGCGTTGAGGATCTGTTCAAGGGTCACGCCGTGCAGCGGATCGGGGGTGTGGTCGTTCATGCCAGGCCTTTGGGCGAAGTGGAAGTGCTTGAAGCCGCGCACCTTAGCCGAGGGGCTGATCGGGTGGAAGCGCTTCCTTCAAATGTAGGTCAAGGTCAAAAGATCGCAGCGTTCCGCAGCTTCTACAGGTTGTACGCAATACAAGGTAGGAGCTGCCGAAGGCTGCGATCTTTTCGCACTGTTACCAAATCCGAAAGGATGCATGTTTATAAAAGGCCTTTGTCTTTTTGTAACAGATCATTATCCTGCCGCCCTTCTGCTTAAACGCTTCACTGCCTGCGTCATATTGAAGCGCCGCAATCGCACCCGAAAAACACCAAAAAAAGACTTATTCATGCCTGATTTTTCCTCCCCCCGAGACAGCGCTATCTCAATCCTGCGCACCCTTGGCGGCTGCACCGCTCTGGCCCTCGCCACCTGCACCCAAGCCGCTCCGGCCTTCGACACTGAATCACCGTATATGCTCGGTGACTGGAACGGCACGCGCACTGAACTTTCGGAAAAAGGCTACGACTTCAAGCTCGATTACACCGGCGAAATGGGCAGCAACCTGCACGGCGGCTATGACCACGACCGCACCGCGCGCTACAGCGATCAGTTCGGCCTCGGCACGCATCTTGACCTGCAGAAGATCCTCGGCTGGAACGACGCCGAGTTCCAACTGACCATCACCAAACGCAGCGGCAATAACATCAGCAACGACCGCATCAACGACCCGCGCGTCGGCGGCTTCACCTCGGCTCAGGAAGTCTGGGGCCGTGGCCAGACCACGCGCCTGACGCAGATGTGGTACCAGCAGAAATTCCTCGACCAGAAGCTCGACATCAAGGTTGGCCGTTTCGGCGAAGGCGAGGATTTCAACAGCTTCCCCTGCGACTTCCAGAACCTGGCCTTCTGCGGTTCGCAGGTCGGCAACTGGGTCGGCGGCATCTGGTACAACTGGCCGGTCAGCCAATGGGCGCTGCGGGTCAAATACCACCTGACGCCGGAGCTGTACGCGCAGGTCGGCGCCTATGAGCAGAATCCGTCGAACCTGGATCGCGGCAACGGTTTCAAACTCAGCGGCAGCGGCACTCAAGGCGCAATCCTGCCGATCGAACTGGTGTGGACGCCGAAGCTCAACGGCCTGCCAGGCGAATACCGCGCCGGCTACTACTACAGCAACGCCAAGGCCTCTGACGTTTATAAAGACCAGAACGGCCAGTCGGCGGCCCTCAGCGGCGAAGCCTACCGCAGCGCGTCGAGCAAGCATGGCGTGTGGCTGGGCGTGCAGCAGCAGATCACCAGCGTCGCCAGCGACAACTCCCGTGGCTTGAGCCTGTTCGCCAACGCGACGATGCACGACAAGAAAACCAACGCTATCGACAACTACGTGCAGGCCGGCCTGACCTACAAAGGCCCGTTTGATGCCCGCGCCAAGGACGACATCGGTTTCGCCCTCGCCCGCGTGCACGTCAACCCGGCCTATCGCAAAAACGCCGAAATGAGCAACCGCGCCAATGCCGTCTACGACTACGACGATCCGTCCTTCCTGCCACCGCAGGACACCGAATACAGCGCCGAGCTGTATTACGGCGTGCACGTGACGAACTGGCTGACCGTACGCCCGAACCTGCAATACATTCGCCACCCCGGTGGCGTGAACGACGTCGACGACGCCCTGATCGGCGGAATCAAGATCCAGTCGTCGTTCTAAAGCACCACACAGATCCATTGTAGGAGTGAGCCTGCTCGCGATAGCGGTATTCCAGGCGACACCTCCAGTGACTGACACACCGCTATCGCGAGCAGGCTCACTCCTACACAAATGAAATTCGTTAGCCGAACAAGTTTTTCAACTGAACCATGCCCACGCCAAATCGTCATCTAAAGTGACTACAGCGCGGGACTACATAAACGTCACGGAGAATCACACTATGAGCACCGAAAGTGCTTCGAGTCGGGGCCGTCTGCTACCGGGCCTGCTCGGCATCCTGCTGTTACTGATGGGCCTGGCCATGCTGGCCGGGGGAATCAAGCTGAGCACGCTCGGCGGTTCGCTGTACTACCTGCTGGCCGGTATCGGCATCGCCCTGACCGGCATTCTGCTGCTGATGCGCCGACGCGCGGCGCTGGGCCTGTACGCCATCGTACTGTTTGCCAGCACCGTGTGGGCGTTGTGGGAAGTCGGCCTGGACTGGTGGCAATTGGTGCCGCGTCTGGCGCTGTGGTTTGTCCTCGGCTTCGTGATGCTGCTGCCGTGGTTCCGTCGTCCGCTGCTGCTCAACGGCCCGGCAAAAATCGGCACCGGCGGTCTGACCGTCGCCGTGATCCTGGCCGGTGTGACCGCGTTGGCCAGCCTGTTCACCCACCCGGGCGAAACCTTCGGCGAACTGGGCCGCGACACCGCAGACATGACCAGCACCGCACCGGCCATGCCCGATGGCGACTGGCAGGCTTACGGTCGCACCGAATTCGGTGACCGCTACTCGCCGCTCAAGCAGATCACCCCGCAGAACGTCGGCAAGCTGCAAGAAGCCTGGCGCATCCAGACCGGCGACCTGCCGACCGCGGATGATCCGGTCGAGCTGACCAACGAGAACACCCCGCTCAAAGCCAACGGCATGGTCTATGCCTGCACCGCGCACAGCAAAGTGCTGGCACTGGACCCGGACACCGGTAAGGAACTGTGGCGCTTCGACCCGCAGATCAAGAGCCCGGTCGGCTTCAAGGGCTTCGCCCACATGACCTGCCGTGGCGTGTCGTACTACGACGAAGCCGCCTATGCCAAGGCTGAGAACGCTGGTTCCGCCGTCATCTCCGAAGCTGGCCAAGCCGTTGCTCAGGCCTGCCCGCGTCGTCTGTACCTGCCGACCGCTGATGCCCGCCTGATCGCACTGAATGCCGACACCGGCAAAATCTGCGAAGGCTTCGGCAACAACGGCGTGGTCGACCTGACCCAGGGTATTGGCCCGTTCACCGCCGGCGGCTACTACTCCACTTCGCCCGCGGCGATTACCCGTGATCTGGTGATCATGGGCGGTCACGTCACCGACAACGAATCGACCAACGAGCCATCGGGCGTGATCCGCGCGTTCGACGTGCGCGACGGTCACCTGGTGTGGAACTGGGACAGCGACAAGCCAGACGCCACCGAGCCTCTGGCCCCGGGCGAAACCTACAGCCGCAACTCGGCGAACATGTGGTCGCTGGCCAGTGTCGACGAAAAACTCGGCATGGTTTACCTGCCACTGGGCAACCAGACCCCGGACCAATGGGGCGGCAACCGCACCCCGGGCGCCGAGAAATTCAGCGCCGGTATCGTCGCGCTGGACCTGGCCACCGGTAAAGTGCGCTGGAACTACCAGTTCACCCACCACGACCTGTGGGACATGGACGTAGGCAGCCAGCCAACCCTGCTCGACATGAAAACCGCCGACGGCGTGAAACCTGCGCTGATCGCTCCGACCAAGCAGGGCAGCCTCTACGTCCTCGACCGTCGTGACGGCACGCCGATCATCCCGATCAAGGAAATCCCGGTTCCGCAAGGCGCCGTGAAAGGCGACCACACCGCACCGACCCAGGCCCGTTCGGACCTTAACCTGCTGGCCCCGGAACTGACCGAAAAAGCCATGTGGGGTGCGAGCCCGTTCGACCAGATGCTGTGCCGCATCCAGTTCAAGGAACTGCGTTATGAGGGCCAGTACACCCCGCCATCGGAACAGGGCAGTCTGATCTACCCGGGCAACGTCGGCGTGTTCAACTGGGGCGGCGTCTCGGTCGACCCGGTTCGCCAGATGCTGTTCACCAGCCCGAACTACATGGCCTTCGTGTCGAAAATGGTCCCACGCGCCGAAGTCGCCGCCGACAGCAAGCGCGAAAGCGAAACCGCTGGCGTGCAGCCCAACACTGGCGCGCCATACGCGGTAATCATGCACCCGTTCATGTCGCCTCTCGGCGTACCGTGCCAGGCCCCGGCCTGGGGCTACGTCGCCGGCATCGACCTGACCACCGGCAAAGTCGTGTGGAAACGCAAGAACGGCACCAGCCGCGACAGCTCACCGATCCCGATCGGCTTCACCCTGGGCGTGCCGAGCATGGGCGGCTCGATCGTCACCGCCGGCGGCGTCGGTTTCCTCAGCGGCACCCTCGACCAGTACCTGCGCGCCTATGACGTGAATACCGGCAAAGAGCTGTGGAAATCGCGTCTGCCAGCAGGTGGCCAGGCGACCCCGATGACTTACACCGGCAAGGACGGCAAGCAATACGTGCTGCTTGTTGTCGGCGGCCACGGCTCGCTGGGCACCAAGATGGGTGACTACATCATTGCGTACAAACTGCCGGAATAAGCGTTAGCTGCTGGTAGTGAAAAGGCGATGTCCCGCAGGGGGCATCGCCTTTTTTTGTGAGCCTGATTTTCACGCTGAACTCAAACCCTGTGGGAGCGAGCTTGCTCGCGAAGGCGTCGGAACATCCAATATTGAGCGGGACTGACACAGCGCCTTCGCGAGCAGGGCCACCCATACCCTGATCAACCCTGCCCTCGCCGTATAACCCATATCAACAGGTTTCATCGCGAACAAGTATAAAAGCCTGTCAGATATGACAGTTCACCGCTTTGAGCGCCCCCCGCAGACTTCCAGTCTCAAGACATCAATCACAAGGAACCACGCAATGACAAATCCAAACGCATCCCCGGCAGTCTGGGTAAGAGGTACGCTTAACGTTGCTGTAAAAGGCATCATTGGCGGCACGCCGGTCGATCTGGCAAGCTTTCTGACGAGCAGAATTTCGGCATCTTTCAACCCGCTTGGCGGTTACAGTTTCACTTTCGAAGATAACCACGGTTCATCGAGCGAACGAAAACTCTCTATCTCGCTTCGCACCTTGCTGGATCCGTCAATCTCTGGCTACTTAGAATATGTTGTTACCGAACGCGGAGCCCAGATTTATGACTACGAAGTGACATCCTGTTCCAGCATTGCTGTAACTCAGCTCAATCCCCGCCTGTATCGCTACTCCCTCGATAACTTTCAACTTTCCGGCAAGGCACGCCACGGTGATGAAACGCGTGAACTCACCGGAGGGGGATCGTTTCTTGTCCAAGAGCTGACTTACCCCATCTAGCCAGCAGGTCAGGTTCAGTCATTGGGTTATTTCGGACTGTGGGAAAGGTGCTTGTCCTACAGACCTGGTGGTTGCGCGGAGTTTTCCGACAGGTCGCGTCGGTTGTGCTTGGGAAATGCGCTAGATAGGCTCGTAGGGTCGCTGCCAATTCAGCGACCGGGCGTCGCGGCCCGGGTTATGAGGCATAATCGCCGCCACTGAACAGCTGCTTGCAGTTATTCATGGTGGCTGTACGCGGGATACCTTCGGGTATGCCGAATGCCTCAGGTCGGTCCGCGAACCTGCGTACAGCTGCCACCCTCAGATTGCGTCGCGGCAATTTTGAGAAGTGGCCCCTAACCTGAGGCGTCACCATGTCCAAACCCACACCCAATCCCCCCGAAACCGAAAGCACCTCCCCGTATCAATCCCCCGAATCCAGAAAACTCCACGAAGCCGCCGAGCGCGCGCTGGACCACTATCTGAAGCCACCCGCCAGCCCTGACAAATCCCACAAACCCAGCACCATGTTCCAGGTCACCCCGGATCAGGACAACGAAAGCCTGCTGGCCCACGCGTGCGAATCCCTCGCGTCGGCGAGTGTGATGGCCAGTGACATTGCGGCCTATGTGGACAGCCCGCAGCGGCATACCATTCTGGCAATCCAGCAAGTAATCATGCTGGCCGAACTGGCGGTGAATCGCGTGCTGGACAACTACGAAATCCCCCAATCCCCGACACACAGCTAAATCCCTGCTCGCGAAGGCGTCGGCACATTCAGTCGTTATGGTGCCTGATACACCGCATTCGCGAGCAGGCTCGCTCCCACAATGAAACCGAGTGCGTCCGGTAGACATTGGTCGGCTGTCAGGTCGCCATCGCGAGCAGGCTCACTCCTACAATGAAACCGAGTGCGTCCGGTAGACATTGGTCGGCTGCCAGGCCGCCATCGCGAGCAGGCTCACTCCTACAATGAAACCGAGTGCGTCCGGTAGACATTGGTCGGCTGTCAGGCTGCCATCGCGAGCAGGCTCACTCCTACAGTTAAATAGGGTACATCAGCGAGAACAGGTCGGCTGTCAGGTCGCCTTCGCGAACAGGCTCACTCCCACAGAAAAGCCAAAGCAGCGCAGCTGCCCGCGGCAAAGCCGCCCCACTCAACAATGAGCGCAAGCTCGAGTACCGCTCTTGATCTTGATCCACGGGCGACGTCGGAAGGCTGAGTGGAGGGATTGATCCGGGCGTGGGAGCGCAGCGACCGTCTGGCGCAGCCAGACACAGCGGAAGGAGGTGCAGCGAAGCAAACCGGAAACGCTGCGCCCGGATCGATCCCGCAGCGAAGGAACCCGAGCCTGCGAGGGCCGAACGCAGGAGCAAGCCTTTTCGGTTACCTTTTCGGCGTCTGGAAAAGGTGACTCGCCGTAAGGGCGAAACCGCCAGCCGCAGCACCGCAAAAACGGATATTCACCCAAAACCCCAAGAACCTGGCCGGCCCAAAAGCCGCCAAGGTCAGCCAAAGTCAAAAACTGTCCAAACCCTGAACACACAAGCAGAAACACACCCCCCCCATTGAAACCACCCCACCCCTGCCCCATCTAAGACCCCATACCCCATTGCGCAGGTGCCCCATGACCGACCAGCAAGATCGCCCGGACAACCACGACGACTACGAAACCGACCACATCGAACACACCTCCTCCGGCACCGGCCTGGCGCTGCCCGGGCAAAACCTGCCGGACAAGGTCTACATCATCCCGATCCACAACCGCCCGTTCTTCCCGGCGCAGGTCCTGCCGGTCATCGTCAACGAAGAACCGTGGGCCGAAACCCTCGAACTGGTCAGCAAATCCGAACACCATTCCCTGGCCCTGTTCTTCATGGACACACCCCAGGAAGACCCGCGCCACTTCGACACCGGCGCCCTCCCCGAATACGGCACGCTGGTCAAGGTCCACCACGCCAGCCGCGAGAACGGCAAACTGCAATTCGTCGCCCAGGGCCTGAGCCGAGTACGCATCAAGACCTGGCTCAAGCACCACCGCCCACCGTATCTGGTCGAAGTCGAATACCCGCACCAGCCCACCGAGCCGACCGACGAGGTCAAGGCCTACGGCATGGCGCTGATCAACGCGATCAAGGAACTGCTGCCGCTCAACCCGCTGTACAGCGAAGAGCTGAAAAACTACCTCAACCGCTTCAGCCCCAACGATCCGTCGCCACTGACCGACTTCGCCGCCGCCCTGACGTCCGCCACCGGCCCCGAGTTGCAGGAAGTGCTCGACTGCGTGCCGATGCTCAAGCGCATGGAAAAAGTCCTGCCGATGCTGCGCAAGGAAGTCGAAGTCGCGCGCCTGCAGAAAGAGATTTCGGCCGAAGTTAACCGCAAGATCGGCGAGCATCAGCGCGAATTCTTTCTGAAAGAACAACTCAAGGTCATCCAGCAGGAACTCGGCCTGACCAAGGACGACCGCAGCGCCGACCTCGAACAGTTCCAGCAGCGTCTGGAAGGCAAAGTGCTGCCGGCGCAGGTGCAGAAACGCCTCGAAGAAGAAACCCACAAGCTGTCGATCCTCGAAACCGGCTCGCCGGAATACGCGGTCACGCGCAATTATCTGGACTGGGCCACCTCGGTGCCGTGGGGCGTCTATGGCGAGGACAAACTCGACCTAAAGCACGCGCGCAAAATCCTCGACAAGCACCACGCAGGCCTGGACGACATCAAGGATCGCATCCTCGAATTCCTCGCCGTCGGTGCCTATAAAGGCGAAATCAGCGGCTCGATCGTGCTGCTGGTCGGACCGCCGGGCGTGGGCAAGACCAGCGTCGGCAAATCCATCGCCGAATCCCTCGGCCGACCGTTCTACCGTTTCAGCCTCGGCGGCATGCGCGACGAAGCCGAGATCAAGGGCCACCGTCGCACCTACATCGGCGCACAGCCGGGCAAACTGGTGCAGGCGTTGAAAGACGTCGAAGTGATGAACCCGGTGATCATGCTCGACGAGATCGACAAGATGGGCCAGAGCTATCAGGGCGACCCGGCCTCGGCACTGCTGGAAACTCTCGATCCGGAACAGAACGTCGAATTCCTCGACCACTACCTCGACCTGCGCATGGACCTGTCGAAAGTCCTGTTCGTCTGCACCGCCAACACCCTCGATTCGATCCCCGGCCCACTGCTCGACCGCATGGAAGTGATTCGTCTGTCGGGCTATATCACCGAAGAAAAAGTCGCCATCGCCAAGCGTCACCTGTGGCCGAAATTGCTCGAAAAGGCCGGCGTGTCCAAGGGCAGCCTGAGCATCAGCGACACCGCGCTCAAAGCCTTGATCGACGGTTACGCCCGTGAAGCCGGGGTGCGCCAGCTGGAAAAGCAGATGGGCAAACTGGTGCGCAAAGCGGTGATGAAACTGATCGACGACCCGAAAGCGGTGATCAAACTCGGGCCGAAAGACCTTGAAGCCTCGCTCGGCCACCCGGTGTTCCGCAACGAACAAGTGCTGTCCGGCACCGGAGTGATTACCGGTCTGGCCTGGACCAGCATGGGCGGCGCGACGTTACCGATCGAAGCCACCCGCATTCACACGCTCAACCGTGGGTTCAAGCTCACCGGGCAATTGGGCGATGTGATGAAAGAGTCTGCGGAAATCGCCTACAGCTACGTCAGTTCGCACCTGAAGCAGTTCGGCGGTGATGCGAAGTTCTTCGACGAAGCCTTCGTCCACCTGCATGTGCCGGAAGGCGCAACACCCAAGGACGGCCCAAGTGCCGGCGTGACCATGGCCAGTGCCTTGCTGTCTCTGGCGCGTAATCAGCCACCGAAAAAAGGCGTGGCGATGACCGGCGAACTGACACTGACCGGACATGTGCTGCCGATTGGCGGGGTGCGCGAGAAAGTGATCGCGGCGCGGCGGCAGAAGATTTTCGAGCTGATTCTGCCGGAGCCGAACCGGGGTAATTTTGAAGAGTTGCCGGATTATCTGAAGGAAGGGATTACCGTGCACTTCGCGAAGAAGTTTGCGGACGTGGCGAAAATCTTGTTCTAACCCGATGCAAACAGGGCATCGCCTCTTGGCAATGCCCTGTTATCTCTATAACCAGATGCGAAAAAACCTATCGCAAAAAACAATAAAAACCTGTCAAGTCTACCAGTAGCGCCTCGTCAGACCGCCCCTCAAACTTCCCTCTCGAAGCGACTCATTGAGGGAACTCATTATGCCAAGGCAATCGCGTCTTCCCGGTTATTTCAGAGCAACTAAAAAGGGCGTACCGCTCTTCGAGGTCGACCATATAGAGGTGACGAACGGCCAGTACATAACCATTGAGGGTTCAAAAGAGCTGGCGTTTCCGAATCAACACGCAATCCGCCTTACCATTGACTCGTTAACGCCTAACGGTGATCACGTATTCGAGATAGGTAAGTATTTACAACAAGTGTTCTACCTCAACATAGGTGGAACCCAGTACGCCCAGCGGGGAACTTTCACTTCCTACCTGGACATCCCTAACAGGAAATATCAAATCGACTGTGAGCTTGATTTTCCTGGCCATACTGATCCTATAAAGATCGAACTCGACGTTAGCGGATAAGCGCCCTCCGACCAGGTGAAACGAGACCGCGTAGCCTCAGCCTGCGCGGGCTTGGTCACATTCTGTCTCATCTTCAGTTATGCTCGCCGTTCGTCGTTACCGCCGGAGCTGCTGATCTTATGTCCCCCACTCGCCTGTTTCTCCCCCTCGCCCTTTCCTTGCTGGCCGCCTGCGCCACGCAACCGAAACACAACGTGACTGTGGAGAAACAAAGCGAATGCCCCGTGCGGCTCAGCACCGGGCAAAACCTGATCATCACGCTGCCGAGCAACCCGACCACCGGCTACCGCTGGGCGATTCAGGATTCGGCGGGCGGCGTGTTGCGCGCGCTCAGTCCCGAGGTTTACAGCAACCCTGAAGATGCCGGCGTGGTCGGTGCGGCGGGCGTTTCGACCTGGCGCTTCCAGGCCTTCGCGGCCGGCACCGGGCGTTTGCGCCTGACCTCGCAACAACCGTGGGCACCGGAAGTGCTGCCCGTGGAAACCTTTGACTGCGCCATTTCGGTAAATTGATTGCCTCAGCGCTCTTCCAGACCCAGCGCTGACCTTTTGTGGCGAGGGAGCTTGCTCCCGCTCGGCTGCTCAGCAGCCGCAGAACCGGTGTTTGAGGGGGCCCTGCAGTACCGCGTGCACCGCGTTCAGGGTCGCTTCGCAACCCAGCGGGAGCAAGCTCCCTCGCCACACAGGCGCATTTCACGTTTCGCACGGGTGCTTTATCAGACAACCCAAGCATCCGCGCCCCACTTTGGCTAAAATGCCGGCCTTTTCCACCGATACCGCCGGAACCGCCGTGAGCAAAGAACCCGATCGCCTATTCGCCCAGCCTTTGGCCCAGGTGCCTGACTTCGCCTTCAATGAAGACGTGGTACGGGTGTTCCCGGACATGATCAAGCGCTCGGTGCCGGGTTACCCGACCATCGTTGAAAACCTTGGCGTGCTCGCCGCGCAATTCGCTCAGCCGAACAGCGTGCTCTATGACCTCGGCTCGTCGCTGGGTGCAGTGACCCAGGCCCTGCGCCGCCATGTACGCACCGACGGGTGTCGGGTGATTGCTGTGGATAACTCGGCGGCGATGGTCGAACGCTGCCGCGAATACCTCAACGGTCAGGATTCGATGTTTCAGGAATTGCTGCCGGTTGAAGTGGTTGAGGGCGATATCCTCGCATTGGAGTTCCAGCCAGCCTCGGTAGTGGCGCTGAACTTCACCCTGCAGTTCATCGCCCCGGATCAGCGCACCGCGTTGCTCTCGCGCATTTGCCAATCGTTGTTGCCCGGCGGCGCGCTGATTCTTTCGGAGAAACTGCGTTTCAACGATGCCGAAGAGCACGCGCTGCTGACCGACCTGCACGTGGCGTTCAAACGCGCCAACGGCTACAGCGAACTGGAAATCGCCCAGAAGCGCAGCGCCATCGAAAACGTCATGAAGCCCGACAGCCTCGAAGAACACCGCGAACGCCTGCTGGCCGCCGGGTTCTCGAAAGTCGTGCCGTGGTTCCAGTGTCTTAACTTTGCCTCGTTGATTGCCTTGCCATGATTGATCTGTCCCCCCTCGCCCGCCGTCTGGCCGGTACACCGCTGGCCGAATGGGCCAATACTTTGCAGGCACAACTCGACAAGAAAATGGAGAAAGGCCACGGCGATCTGGAGCGCTGGCAGAGTGCGCTGGATGCCTTGCCGAAGATTCAGCCAAGCGAAATCGACTTGCTCAACGGCCTGAAGCTCGACACCGACTGCGACGACGAGACGCGCGCCCAGATGCGCACCGCGCTGATGGGCCTGTCACCGTGGCGCAAGGGACCGTTCGATCTGTTCGGCGTGCATGTCGACACCGAGTGGCGCTCGGACTGGAAATGGTCGCGGGTCGCCCCGCATCTGGACCTCAAAGGCAAGCGCATCCTCGATGTCGGTTGCGGCAATGGCTATTACATGTGGCGCATGCTCGGTGCCGGCGCCGACAGCGTGATTGGTGTTGACCCGAACTGGCTGTTCTTCTGCCAGTTCCAGGCGGTGCAACGCTATCTGTCCGAGCCAAACGCCTGGCATCTGCCGTTCCCGTTCGAAGACCTGCCGCCGAACCTTGAAGGCTTCGACACGGTGTTTTCCATGGGCGTGTTCTATCACCGTCGCTCACCGATCGAGCATTTGCTGGCGCTCAAGGATTGCCTGGTCAAGGGCGGCGAACTGGTGCTGGAAACCCTGGTGGTCGAAGGCGACAAGCATCAAGTGCTGGTGCCGGAAGATCGCTACGCACAGATGCGCAACGTGTGGTTCCTGCCGTCGGTGCCTGCACTGGAGTTGTGGCTGCGCCGGGCCGGGTTCACCGAGATTCGTTGCGTGGATGTCAGCACCACGACGGTGGAGGAACAACGCGGCACCGAGTGGATGAAGTATCAGTCGCTGAGCGATTTTCTTGATCCTGAGGATCACAGCAAAACCATTGAAGGACTGCCGGCGCCGATGCGGGCGGTGATCGTCGCCAAGAAATAACCCAATCTCCCGAACAATGGAGATCCCCTTGTGGGAGCGGGCTTGCTCGCGAAAGCGATGTCTCAGTCACTATCCATTCTGAATGTACCGACGCTTTCGCGAGCAAGCCCGCTCCCACAATTTGACTGCATTACTGCCGTTGAAATGCGGC
>NZ_JABWQS010000060.1:0-27820 GCF_014268545.1 Pseudomonas sp. SWRI81 | reverse complement strand
GGCACGAACATACTCAGTTGCGTTTTGACTTCGGTCTGGTCGACGGTTTCAACCCACACGTTTTGCCCGGTGCCCCAGAAGATGGTCAACTTGTCGCCAACCGCCATGTTCCCCCACGGACCCGCCTGGCACAGCAGACCATTGAGTGGAAAATTGCCCAGCGCGGCCGCGATATTGATCCCCCAGATTTTCACCGGAGTTTCCGCTACCGGGCCGGTGCGACCAGGGATCTCGAGTTCCGCGAGGACGAGGGGCTTGCTGGGGCTGGACATGGCGCTGACTCCGTGGGTAAAGGCGACGGAGTGAGTTAACGCGTATTGGAGGGCTTGCGCACCTGTCAGATCTGACAGGTGCGGGCTTGAGTCCGACGGGCGGTGCGGGTTCGAGTGGTGCTTGTAAGAAACACGGAGTCAGTGCCGGCCCCTTCGCGAGCAGGCTCGCTCCCACAGGGATCTTAAGTGGCCACAGGTTTTGGGTACGCCAAGGACCAAATGTGGGAGCGAGCCTGCTCGCGAAGAGGCCGGCACGGCCACCGCCTGATTCAGCCGGCCGACATCACCCCGGCAACTCCGGATTATCCAGTACCCGGTTCGTGGATTGGATGTGGGTTCAGTAGAACCCACATTTTTAATCTCGCCAGACTCAATACCTCCAGTTTAGAGTGAACGGCCACACCTCGATCACGGACAGATCCTCATGCCAGACCCGAACCCCGTCATCCACCTCGATCGCTTCAACGAATCCCATCTCGAGGGTATTACCGCGCTATACAACGACCCCGCCGTGGCGCGGCAGGTGTTGCAGATGCCGTTCCAGTCCACCGAAATCTGGCGTCAACGGCTGCTGACGGACAATGAACGCGCTGTGAAATTGGTCGCTCTGCATCAGGGCGTGGTGATTGGTAATCTGGGGCTGGAAGCGCACTCGCGGATGCGCCGGGCGCATGCCGGTAGTTTGGGCATGGCCGTCGCCGTGGCGTGGCAGGGCAAAGGCGTGGGTTCGAAGCTGTTGGCGGCGGCGCTGGATGTCGCCGACAACTGGATGAATCTGCACCGCGTCGAACTCACGGTGTATGCCGATAACGAGGCGGCTATCGGACTTTATCGCAAGTTCGGCTTTGAGACCGAAGGCCTGTTTCGCGATTACGCGGTGCGCGACGGGCAGTGGGTCGACACCCTGAGCATGGCCCGTCTGCGCGGTTCGTCGAAGGCCTGACTCAGTCGCCCAGGGCGAACGCCACCGCCGACTGCGCATGCAGTTCGGTGGTGTCGAGCAGAGGCACGGCGCTGTGTTCGGGTTTGATCAGCAGGCCGATTTCCGTGCAGCCGAGAATGATCGCTTGGGCACCGCGGGCGGTCAGGGATTCGATCACCCGCTGATAGATTTGCCGCGACTGATCGCTGATCACTCCGACGCAAAGTTCGTCGTAAATGATTCGGTGCACGTCCTTGCGCTCGGCTTCTGCCGGCACCAATACCGTCAAACCCTGGGCGATCAGGCGTTGTTTGAGGAAGTCTTGCTCCATGGTGAACGCGGTGCCGAGTAAGCCGACCGTATGCGCTTCAATCTCCAGCGCAGCCTGGGCCGCCGGTTCGGCAATGTGCAAAAACGGAATACTGATCGCCGCCTGAATCTGCTCGGCGACCTTGTGCATGGTGTTGGTACACAGCACCACGCATTCGGCGCCGCCAGCTTCGAGACTGCGCGCAGCATCGACCAGGATCGCTGCAGCGTCGTCCCAGCGCCCGGCGTGCTGGGCCTGTTCCACCGGGCCGAAGTCGACGCTGTGCATCAGCAATTGCGCCGAGCGCAACGGCCCGAGACGATTACGGACCTGCTGGTTGATCAGGCGATAATACTCGGCGCTGGACTCCCAGCTCATGCCGCCGATAAGGCCGATGGTGCGCATGCTGTGCTCCTCAGGGTTGATCAGGGAGGTGAGTGTCCTTTGTATAGGGTGTCGCGATCCAGCGAAAAATTACCGATGCCGGTCTCGCGCATCTGCCATGCTGGGTGTCCGCAGTACTCTTCAGGGAACACCGCAATGAACGACGTACAGCAACTGGGCGAAATGCTTCGCCACTATGCCGAGAGCGAAGCGCACAAGAAGCAACTGTTCGAGACGCAATCGGCGACATGGACCACGCGCATCGACGCGTTGTTCGGCGATATTCAGCAATGGCTGGAGCCTGTGCAGGCACCGCATCTGCTCGAGGTGACTCGTGAAGCCTATGTGGCGTTCGGGCCGAGCGCTCCGGTGGAAACATCGACCTTTAAAACTGAAAAGCTGAGCATCGTGATTGCCGGCAAAGCGGTGGAGTTCGTGCCGGATGTGATGGGCAGCGGCGGGCAGATTTCGCTGGCGGTGATGGGGCTGACGGCGGCGCGCTACGGCAGTATCTCGCTGGTGGGCCTGGCGGATGGCGGATGGCAGTGGCGCAAGACCAATGGGCTCAAGGATCCGGATACGTTTGTGTTTGACGCGAACTTCCTCGCTCAGCAACTGCAAAGCCTGATCCCTAGAGACCGCGCATAGTCCTCACGGACTGACTCCATTCCCCTGCGGGAGCGGGCTTGCTCGCGAAAGCGGTGTTTCATCCAACATCTTCGGTGACTGAACCACCGCCTTCGCGAGCAAGCCCGCTCCCACAAGGGTTCTGCGACAGGTTACATATCGAGGTCGATCCAGCCCGGTCTGGCTTCTTCCGGCGCCACCGCGTTCACGGTTTTTCCCGTCGCCAGTTCCACCCGCCGCGCCACCTCCGGGTCATCGGCAAAGGGCACCATGCTCGCTTCATCCAGACTGTCCGCGGTTTCGCGACGCAGGCAGTACTCCACCGCCAGCCACAAGAACACCACGCCCAGCACATCGAACACAACCTCAACCATGACCGACTCCCGTCTCAGGCAATCTGCGCTTCACGCTGCGCCACGGCGACGTCCGCCACGCGCACCGTGCGCCAGACGTTGTAGGCCATCAGCAACATGCCGGTCAGGAAAAACACGCCACCGGCAAAGCGCACGACGAAGCCCGGGTGACTGGCCTGCAGCGCTTCGACAAACGAATAGGTCAGCGTGCCGTCCTCGTTGACTGCTCGCCACATCAGGCCTTGCGTGATGCCGTTGACCCACATCGAGGCGATGTACAACACGGTGCCGATGGTCGCCAGCCAGAAGTGCAGGTTGATCAGCGGCGTGCTGTACATCTGCTCACGGCCGAACACTTTCGGCACCATGTGATAAGTCGCACCGAACGTGATCATTGCCACCCAGCCCAAGGCCCCGGCGTGAACGTGGCCAATGGTCCAGTCGGTGTAGTGGGAGAGGGCGTTGACCGTTTTGATCGCCATCATCGGCCCTTCGAACGTCGACATCCCGTAGAACGCCAGCGACAACACCAAAAAGCGCAAAATCGGATCGGTGCGCAACTTATGCCAGGCGCCGGACAGCGTCATCATGCCGTTGATCATCCCGCCCCAGCTCGGCGCCAGCAGGATCAGCGACATGGCCATGCCCAGCGACTGCGCCCAGTCGGGCAGGGCGGTGTAGTGCAAATGGTGCGGGCCGGCCCAGATGTACAACGTGATCAGCGCCCAGAAATGCACGATCGATAACCGGTACGAATACACCGGCCGGTTGACCTGTTTCGGCACGAAGTAATACATCATCCCGAGAAACCCCGTGGTCAGGAAAAAGCCCACGGCGTTGTGCCCGTACCACCATTGCACCATGGCGTCCGTGGCCCCGGAATACACCGGATATGACTTGAACCAATCCACCGGAATCGACAGGTGATTGACCACATGCAACATGGCAATCACCAGAATGAACGCGCCGAAAAACCAGTTGCCGACGTAGATGTGCCTGGTTTTGCGCCGCACCACCGTGGTGAAAAACACCACGGCGTAGGCGACCCAGACCACGGCCATCCACACCGCGCCGGAGAACTCGATCTCGGCGTACTCCTTGGTGGTGGTGTAGCCCAGCGGCAGGGTGATGAGCATGACCACAATCACCGATTGCCAGCCCCAGAAGGTGAACGCGGCGAGGCTGTCGGAGAACAGCCGCACCTGACAGGTACGCTGCACCGCGTAATAACTGGCGGCGAACTGCGCGCTGCCGGCAAAACCGAAAATCACCAGGCTGGTGTGCAGCGGGCGTAAACGACCGAAAGTGGTCCACGGCAGATCCAGGTTCATTTCCGGCCACACCAGTTGCGAGGCGATCCACACGCCCATCGCCATGCCCACCACACCCCAGAAAACGGTTGCAATGACGAATTGGCGGACGACCTTGTAGTTGTAGGCCTGCCCGATTGTTGCTGTGCTCATGGTCAGTTCATCCACGGTTGCCAAGTCTTGCCAGGCCTCCTGGTCTGGCTTGGGGTGCACTGTAGGAACCGCGGTGCCAACAAAACAGGCTCAGGAAATAATGATTTGAGCAGATCAGATTCCGAGGCGATCTGCGGCGGGTTTGCCGCTTTTGATCGGGTGCCTTGCCTATTCGATGCTTCTGTTCCATGCCCCGGTCCCTGTAGGAGTGAGCCTGCTCGCGATAGCGGAGGGTCAGTCGCCTCATTTCTAGCTGACAGACCGCTATCGCGAGCAGGCTCACTCCTACAGGGAGAGAAGGCACATACCGGGGAAACCCTTAGAACCCGGCCCAACCCGGCATTTCCCCTTGGGTCGATGGTGGCCTTTTGGTAGAGTCGCCGTCGCCAGCGGGTTTTCGGCTGGACGAGGGAATCGAAGAAGGGAGTCTGATCAGTGAGTCCGGGCAAAAAAATCCTCGGTCTCACAGCGTTGCTGCTGATGGTGACGCTGTGGGCCAGTTACTTTTACGTTTTCAAGGAAAATCGCGACGGCCAGCTTGGCGGTGTCGGTGAAAGCACCGCGTGGTGCGGCACACCGCCGACCACGGAAGCGGCGTTGCTGGGCAAGGACCAGTTGACCTTGCGTATCACCAACAACCTGCGCGGTGAGTTCATGCTCAGCGGCTCTGTGGTGGTTTCGGAGCGCACCTTCAACCGTTATGACCTGAGCCGCAACGAATTGCGCCTGCGTCTGGAACCGCTGCAGTGGTCTTACGGCGCCACGCCGATTTTCCTCGAGCAGGTCAAGGTTCAGCCGCTGAGTCGCAATCTCTCATCGACCAACAAAAGTGCGTTCGCCGAGCTTGAACCGCGACCGATCGGTGTGCGCGGGCAGGTCACCGGGTTTCCCTTCGACACCTATCGCTACGGCTACAAACCGGTGCTGTATTACCTCAAGGGCAGCGAACGCGTCGACCTGCGCTTCAAGAACATCACCACGCTGATGGAGATGTCCAACACCTTCACGCCGATCCAGAAGTACAACCGCGTCGAGTACATCAACGAACCCAACACGATGATCCGCGACGACGATTACAAACCTTACGCAGCGCATGAATGCGCCTTCAGCGTCGAGCGCAAGGGCGCGTTCAAGGCCGTGGTGTTGTTGCTGCTGCTGGTGCTGTGCCTGCCGCTGATGCTGGTGTTCTATCGTGACGTGCCGGGGATCGACTTTCTGGCGACACTGGTCGGGGTTGCGCTGGTGCGGGTGCTGCTCATCGGGCCGGTGCAGGATTTCCGTCTGTACAACATTGATTTTCTGTTCGGTGCGGCGATTTTGCTGGTGGGCACGGTGTCGCTGATCAAGGCGATGCGTATCAATAGCCGGCGAGAGATCGCGTTGCGCAGTGGCGAGACGTCTGCCTGGTAGGGCGATGACATTAAAAGCCCCTCACTCTGACGCTCTCCCGAGGGTGAGGGTGGGGTGAGGGGCCCGTCTACAGCTGGTCACGTCTATCAAATGAGCGCTGTGAACGCGTACGCAGCGTTGCGTGAACTTCGTGATTTGTAATCGCAATTGCCGCGCTTTTAGCTATACCTGTAGCTCCCCCTCTATAAAAGTTTGGGCCTTCTGACAGGAGTTACAGCATGAAGCTAGCAGTAATGGTGGGCACGCTGTGCATTGCCACCCTCGGCGTGGTGGGTTGTTCGAGCAAAACCGTCGCTCCCGACCAGTACTCCGGATTTCTCAAGGACTACAGCCAACTGAAAGAGACCAAGTCACCGTCCGGTGCCGAGGTGATGCGCTGGATGGACCCGAAACTGGACATCAACAAATTCTCCAGTGTCTACGTCGAACCCAGCCAGCTCTACCCCAAGCCGCAAGCGACCGAAAAGATTCCGCAGCAAACCCTCAATGGCATCACCAGTTATTACGATCAGGCGCTCAAGCGTGAGCTGAGCAAATCGCTGCCACTGGCCACCGGCCCCGGCCCTGGCGTAATTGTTGTGCGCCCGGCGATTACCGCCGTCAGCAGCAAGACCGAAGGCCTGCACGTATATGAGGTGATTCCGATTGCGTTGGTGGCCGCCGCGGTGAGCACCGCTACCGGTATCCGCGATCAGGAAACCACCCTGGCCACCGAGGCGGTGTTCATGGATGGCGCCAGTAACAAGGTGGTGGCGCAGGTGGTGCGCAAGGGCACCGGTCAGCCACTGGAAAACTCATCGCAGGTGATGAAAGCGACTGACGTCAAAGCAGTGATCGATGGCTGGGCGTCGGATATGCATCAGACCTGGCTGAAGCTCAAGGCTGAAGCCAAGTAATGCGTCGAGGCTGACGGCCTCTTCGCGAGCAGGCTCGCTCCCACTTCAAGTCATAAGTGAACTCAAGTGTGGGAGCCTGCTCGGGAAAGCGGCTTGACGGGCGCCGATTTACTGCCCGACAAACCAGCGAAAATACGGATTGCCTAGCCGTTCGCAGGGATTAATTGTTTGGTTTTGTGCCGCGAGTCGCCTTCACGGGGGAACGAGGGCTAAAGTTTCGCCGCGTGCAAATCGAGCCACTCATAGACAGCGTTCATTCGTACGCCTATGAACGACCCGGCCTTGCGCTCCAGCTCAATAAGAATCGCGACCGCGCAGGTAGGATAAAAACCATTGCTGTGCGGGATATAGTCGAAGCAGCCCTGGATCAGGCCACCGCTCATGCCATCGGGGTCAGGCGCCTGAAGGGGCAGATTGTCATCGTTGAAGTTGCCGGTTTTGGAAAACTCCAGTGCGACATGGTATTCGGGCAGGAAACGGTGGTGGGGGAAGACCTTGGCGCTTGTATCATTGGTGCCGTAGACGAAGCATTCGGGGATGAACATGCGATTGAGCCGAGCGGCTTTTTTTGCCAGTTGCGTATTTTTCGGACCGGGGTAACCAATGAGTTGGTAAAACTTGATCCGTTCACTGTTTGCCGGGGTTTCAATCAAGTCGCGCTGGATGAAATTGATCTCGCCGTTGCATTCATCCAGAACTTCATCCGGCACCACCATTGCGCCGATGTCGAACGGGTCTTTGCTCCGGCTACCCTGTGTCGCACTGGTGTTGGAGACCAAGGCTTTGATATAGGGAAGTTTGAACACCTTGTTGGCGGCGTACAGATAGGCTGCTTCTTCGCCCTCGAGGTCTTCGAAAACATGGGCGGCACTGATAATGAGCAACTTGCCGTCATGAAAGAAGAACGTCCCGGAACCGATGGGGTCGTACACATCGCCTTTTTTCAGCATGAACATCACAACAGACTTTCTAAGCATGCAGCATAACCCCTGATCCTTGAGCACCGACGCGTCCGGTAAATGGCCGCGTCGCGAGTTTATGACAGGGAGGGGGTATGGCAAAGCAACCCGTTGCCGGGCCGGTCTCAGGTGTTTTTCTTTGCCAGTTCGCGGACGCGCTCCGCTCTTCTGTAGGCCAAGGCCTACAAGGGAGTGCGGTGGGTTGTATACAATCGCGGTCGCCAGCAACCAACAATTTCACACAGGGCATAGGTCGTCGACCGATTTCGTGGTTAACTTCCGCCTCTTGCATGTTTTCCAATCACACCATCAGAAGGACTCAAGTCATGGCTCAAGTCACCCTTAAAGGCAATCCGGTTCAAGTCAACGGCCAATTGCCACAAGCCGGTTCCAAGGCGCCAGCCTTTTCCCTGGTCGCCGGCAATCTGTCCGACGTTTCCCTGCAAGACTTCGCCGGCAAGCGCAAAGTCTTGAACATTTTCCCTAGTGTTGACACACCGACCTGCGCGACCTCCGTGCGCAAGTTCAACGCACAAGCCAACGAGCTCGCCAACACCGTGGTGCTGTGCATTTCCGCTGACCTGCCGTTCGCCCAGGCACGTTTCTGCGGCGCTGAAGGTCTGGAAAACGTGCAGAACCTGTCGACCCTGCGCGGCGCCGAGTTCATCGAGAACTACGGCGTGGCCATTGCCGACGGTCCGCTGAAAGGCCTGACCGCTCGCGCCGTGGTAGTACTGGACGAAAACGACAACGTCCTGCACAGCGAACTGGTCAAGGAAATCGCTGAAGAGCCGAACTACGAAGCGGCACTGTCCGTTCTCAAGTAAGGCTTTTACAATTGTTAACGGCCTGGCCCTGTCCAGGCCGTTTTCATTTGTGTATCAGTGTTTTGCCTCACACCTTGAAACGTCAGTGGAAGGTAAATTGCCGGTAAAGCTGCTTTGCTAAATCCCTGCCAGTGCTTATCGTTCAGCCTCCCGTAAAAGAAGCCCACGCGCCCAATGGTTAATCACTCCATGCAATCGTCCCCCCGTCACTCCCGTCGCTGGCTGATCAGCCTGCTGGTCTTGTTGGTCATCGCCGTCCTGTGCTGGAAATTCTGGCCCGCCGGTTCCGCTGACAAGGCCGGCGGCGACAAAGCCGCCGGGCATACCGGGCGTTCGGGGATGATGCGGCCGGGCTTCGGCGGCGGCAGCGGGCCGGTGCCGGTGCGTGTGGCGCCGGCGGTCACGGGCGATTTCCCGCTGTACTACAAGGCGCTGGGCACCGTCACCGCGCTCAACACGATCAACGTGCGCAGCCGGGTCGGCGGCGAACTGGTGAAAATCCATTTTGAAGAAGGGCAGATGGTCAAGGCCGGCGACTTGCTGGCGGAAATCGATCCGCGTCCCTACCAGAATGCCTTGCTCCAGGCCGAAGGTACCCTGCTGCAAAATCAGGCGCAGCTGAAAAACGCCCAGGTCGACGTCGAGCGCTATCGCGGTCTTTATAAAGAAGACAGCATCGCCAAACAGACCCTGGACACCGCTGAAGCGCTGGTCGGTCAGTACCTGGGCACGGTCAAGACCAACCAGGCGGCGGTCAACGACGCCAGGCTCAATCTTGAATTCACCAAGATCCGTGCGCCGATCGCCGGTCGTGTCGGCCTGCGTCAAGTCGATGTTGGCAACCTCGTCACAGCGAACGACACCACGTTCATCGCCGTCATCACTCAGACCCAGCCGATCAGCGTCGCCTTCACCTTGCCGGAAAATAGCCTGGAAACCGTGCTGGCCCGTTACCGCAGCGGCGCGAAACTGCCGGCGGAGGCGTGGGATCGCGGCGATACCAAACTGCAAGCCACCGGCGTGCTGCAAAGCCTCGACAACCAGATCGATGTCGCCACCGGCACCCTGAAATTCAAGGCCCGGTACGACAACCGCGATCAAGCGCTGTTTCCCAACCAGTTCGTCAACGTGCACTTGCTGGCCGACACGCTCAAAGGCGTGGTGCTGGCCCCGTCGGCGGCGATTCAGTTCGGCACTAACGGCACCTTCGTCTACGCGCTGGACGGCGACAAGAAAGTCACCATCCGCCAACTGAAGATCGGCGCCAGCGATGGCGAAAACACCGTCGTCACCGAAGGTCTGGCCGCAGGCGACCGGGTGGTGCTTGAAGGCACCGACCGCTTGAAGGAAGGCAGCGAGGTGGAAGTGGTCAACGACAGCAATCAAGTGCCGACCACGCCGACCGAACACCTGCAAGGCAAGTCCGCTGCCAGCAACCCGGACGCCCCCGTGACTGACAAGGCCAAGAAGGGCGCATGAACATTTCGCGGCTGTTCATCCTCCGTCCAGTAGCCACCACCCTGAGCATGCTGGCGATCGTCCTCGCCGGTCTGATTGCCTATCGGCTGCTGCCGGTGTCGGCGCTGCCGCAGGTCGATTACCCGACCATCCGCGTCATGACCCTGTATCCCGGCGCCAGTCCGGACGTGATGACCAGTGCGGTCACCGCGCCACTTGAGCGCCAGTTCGGCCAGATGCCGGGCCTCACGCAGATGGCCTCGACCAGTTCCGGTGGCGCCTCGGTGCTGACCCTGCGTTTCAGCCTCGACATCAACATGGACGTCGCCGAGCAACAGGTGCAGGCCGCAATCAACGCCGCGACCAACCTGCTGCCGACGGACTTGCCGGCGCCGCCGGTGTACAACAAAGTCAACCCGGCGGACACGCCGGTACTGACCCTGGCCATCACCTCGAAAACCATGCTGCTGCCCAAGCTCAACGACCTGGTCGATACGCGCATGGCGCAGAAAATCGCCCAGATCAGCGGGGTCGGCATGGTCAGCATTGCCGGCGGCCAGCGCCAGGCCGTGCGAATCAAAGTCAACCCAGAGGCTCTGGCCGCCGCCAGCCTGAACCTCTCCGATGTGCGCGCGCTGATCGCTGCCTCAAACGTCAACCAGCCGAAAGGTAATTTTGACGGCCCGACGCGGGTGTCGATGCTTGATGCCAACGACCAACTGACCTCGCCCGAGGATTACGCCAACCTGATCCTCGCCTACAAAAACGGCGCGCCGTTGCGGCTCAAGGACGTCGCCGAAATTGTCGATGGCGCCGAAAACGAGCGCCTGGCCGCGTGGGCCAACCAGAATCAGGCGGTCCTGCTGAACATCCAGCGCCAGCCCGGCGCCAACGTGATCGAGGTGGTTGACCGCATCAAGGCGCTGCTGCCGAGCATCACCGACAACCTGCCGGCCGGCCTCGATGTGACGGTGCTGACTGACCGCACCCAGACCATCCGCGCCTCGGTCACGGACGTGCAGCACGAACTGCTGATCGCCATCGCGCTGGTGGTGATGGTGACGTTCCTGTTCCTGCGCCGCGCCAGTGCGACGATCATTCCGTCGGTGGCCGTGCCGCTGTCGCTGATCGGCACCTTCGGCGTAATGTATCTGGCGGGTTTCTCGGTCAATAACCTGACGCTGATGGCTTTGACCATCGCTACCGGTTTCGTCGTCGACGATGCCATCGTGATGCTGGAGAACATCTCGCGCTATATCGAAGAGGGCGACAGCCCGATGCAGGCCGCGCTCAAGGGCGCGAAGCAGATCGGCTTCACCCTGATCTCCCTGACGCTGTCGCTGATCGCAGTGCTGATTCCCCTGCTGTTCATGGGCGATGTGGTCGGCCGCTTGTTCCGCGAGTTCGCCATTACCCTGGCGGTGGCGATCCTGATTTCCCTGGTCGTCTCGCTGACGCTGACACCCATGATGTGCGCGCGACTGCTCAAGCGTGAGCCAGAGGCCCATGAGCAGGGCCGTTTCTACCGCACCAGCGGCGCCTTCATCGATTGGATGATCGCTGAATACGGGCGGATGTTGCGCTGGGTACTCAAGCACCAGCCGCTGACCTTGCTGGTGGCGATCGGCACGCTGGCGCTGACCGTGTTCCTTTATATGGTCGTGCCCAAGGGCTTCTTTCCGGTGCAGGACACCGGGGTGATCCAGGGCATTTCCGAAGCGCCGCAGTCGATTTCCTTTGCGGCGATGGGCGAGCGTCAGCAGGCGCTGGCGAAGATCATTCTCGAAGACCCTGACGTGCAAAGCCTGTCGTCGTACATCGGTGTCGATGGCGACAACGCCACGCTCAACAGCGGGCGCCTGCTGATCAACCTCAAGCCCCACGGCGAGCGCGATCTGACCGCGACTGAAGTGATCGCCCGCCTGCAACCGCAACTGGACAAACTGGTCGGCATCCGCCTGTTCATGCAGCCGGTGCAAGACTTGACCATCGAGGACCGTGTCAGCCGTACTCAGTACCAGTTCAGCCTGTCCTCGCCGGATTCCGAACTGCTCAGCCAGTGGAGCGGGCGGCTGGTCGAAGCGCTGGCACAGCGTCCGGAGCTGACCGACGTTGCCAGCGACTTGCAGGACAAGGGCTTGCAGGTCTATCTGGTGATCGACCGCGACGCCGCGTCACGCCTCGGCGTTTCGGTGTCGAACATTACCGATGCGCTGTACGACGCCTTCGGTCAGCGGCAGATCTCGACCATTTACACCCAAGCCAGCCAGTATCGCGTGGTGCTGCAAGCGCAGGCCGGCGAGAGGATCGGCCCGCAGGCGCTGGATCAGATCCATGTGAAAACCACTGACGACGCCCAGGTGCGGCTGTCCAGCCTGGCGCATATCGAGGAGCGTCAGGCGCAATTGGCGATCAGCCATATCGGCCAGTTCCCGGCGGTGATGATGTCGTTCAACCTCGCGCCCGGCGTGGCGCTGGGGCACGCGGTGGACGTCATCGAACAGGTGCAGCAAGAGATCGGCATGCCGGTCGGCGTGCAAACCCGCTTCCAGGGGGCGGCGGAAGCGTTCCAGGCTTCGCTGTCGAGCACCTTGCTGTTGGTCTTGGCGGCGGTGGTGACCATGTACATCGTGCTTGGCGTGCTCTACGAGAGTTATATCCACCCGATCACCATCCTCTCGACGTTGCCGTCGGCGGCGGTAGGCGCCTTGCTCGCCTTGCTGCTCAGCGGTAACGATCTGGGGATGATTGCGATCATCGGCATTATTCTGTTGATCGGTATCGTCAAGAAGAACGCGATCATGATGATCGACTTCGCCCTCGACGCCGAGCGCAACCAGGGCATGGCGCCGCAGGAGGCGATCTATCAGGCGGCGCTGTTGCGCTTCCGGCCGATCCTCATGACCACCCTGGCGGCGTTGTTCGGCGCGGTGCCGCTGATGCTCGCCACCGGTTCGGGCGCCGAACTGCGCCAGCCGCTGGGCCTGGTGATGGTCGGCGGGTTGCTCATGAGCCAGGTGCTGACTCTGTTCACTACACCGGTGATTTACCTGTACTTCGACCGCCTTGGCCGTCGTTTTGGCAAGAGCAAGGCTGACGGCGAAGAGGTGTCGGTATGACTGTCGGAACGCACAACCCCTGTAGGAGCGAGCCTGCTCGCGATGAGGCCGGCACCAGCACCATTAATGTAAACAGACACACCGCTATCGCGAGCAGGCTCACTCCTACAGGGGTTCGGCGTGACGCTGGGGATCGTGGTCAATGAACCTCTCCGGCCCATTCATCAAACGCCCCGTGGCAACCATGCTGCTGTCCCTGGCAATCATGCTGCTGGGCGGTGTCAGCTTCGGGCTACTGCCGGTCTCACCGTTGCCACAGATGGACTTCCCGGTCATCGTTGTGCAGGCCAGCCTGCCCGGTGCCAGCCCTGAGGTCATGGCCTCGACGGTGGCGACGCCGCTGGAGCGCTCGTTCGGCGCGATTGCCGGCGTCAACACCATGAGCAGTCGCTCCAGTCAGGGTTCGACGCGGGTGATTTTGCAGTTCGACCTCGACCGCGACATCAACGGTGCGGCGCGGGAGGTGCAGGCGGCGATCAATGCTTCGCGCAATTTGCTGCCGAGCGGGATGCGCAGCATGCCCACCTATAAAAAGGTCAACCCGTCGCAGGCGCCGATCATGGTGCTGTCGCTGACCTCGGACGTGCTGGAAAAAGGCCAGTTGTATGATCTGGCCTCGACGATCTTGTCGCAGAGCCTGTCGCAGGTGCAGGGCGTCGGTGAAGTGCAGATCGGCGGCAGTTCGCTGCCGGCGGTGCGCATCGAACTCGAACCGCAGGCACTCAACCAGTACGGTGTCGCCCTCGATGATGTGCGCAAGACCATTGCAGACGCCAACGTGCGCCGGCCCAAGGGTTCGGTGGAAGACGCGCAGCGGCTGTGGCAGATCCAGGCCAACGACCAACTGGAAAAAGCCAAGGATTACGAATCGCTGATCATCCATTACGCCGACGGCGCCGCGCTGCGCCTCAAAGACGTGGCGAAGGTCAGCGACGGCGTCGAAGACCGCTACAACAGCGGTTTCTTCAACGATGACGCAGCGGTGCTGCTGGTGATCAACCGGCAGGCGGGCGCCAACATCATCGAGACGGTCAACGAGATCAAGGCGCAGTTGCCGGCCCTGCAAGCGGTGCTGCCGGCCAGCGTCAAGCTGAACCTGGCGATGGACCGCTCGCCAGTAATCAAGGCCACATTGCACGAAGCAGAAATGACCCTGCTGATCGCCGTCGTCCTGGTGGTGCTGGTGGTGTTTCTGTTCCTCGGCAATTTCCGCGCCTCGCTGATTCCGACGCTGGCGGTGCCGGTGTCGCTGGTCGGCACCTTTGCGGTGATGTACCTCTACGGTTTTTCGCTGAACAACCTGTCGCTGATGGCGCTGATTCTTGCCACCGGCCTGGTGGTGGACGACGCCATTGTCGTGCTGGAGAACATTTCCCGGCACATCGACGAGGGCGTCAAACCGATGCAGGCCGCGTATCTCGGCGCCAAGGAGGTCGGTTTTACCTTACTGTCGATGAACGTATCGCTGGTGGCAGTATTTCTGTCGATCCTGTTCATGGGTGGCATTGTCGAAAGTCTGTTCCGCGAGTTCTCCATCACCTTGGCCGCGGCGATTGTCGTGTCGCTGGTGGTGTCCCTGACGTTGACGCCGATGCTCTGCGCCCGTTGGCTCAAGCCACACACGCCGGGGCAGGAAAACCGCCTGCAACGCTGGAGCCGGCGCACCAACGACTGGATGGTCGGCAAATACGCCGTGAGCCTCGACTGGGTCTTGCGCCACCGCCGCCTGACGCTGCTCAGTCTATTGATCACGGTCGGCGTCAACGTCGCGCTATATGTAGTGGTGCCGAAAACTTTCATGCCCCAGCAGGACACCGGGCAGTTGATCGGTTTTGTGCGCGGCGACGACGGTCTGTCGTTCAGCGTCATGCAGCCGAAAATGGAAATTTTCCGCCGCGCCGTGCTCAAGGATGAGGCGGTGGAGAGCGTCGCCGGCTTCATCGGGGGCGGCAACGGCACTAACAACGCCTTCATGATCGTGCGCCTGAAACCGATCAAGGAACGCCAGTTGTCGGCACAGAAAGTCATTGAACGCCTGCGCAAGGAAATGCCCAAGGTACCCGGCGCGCAGTTGATGCTGATGGCCGACCAGGACCTGCAGTTTGGCGGCGGGCGCGAGCAGACCTCGTCGCAGTACAGCTATATCCTGCAAAGCGGCGATCTCGGTGAGTTGCGCAAGTGGTATCCGAAAGTGGTCACGGCATTGCGCGCCTTGCCCGAACTGACTGCCATCGATGCCCGCGAAGGCGCGGGGGCACAGCAGGTGACGCTGATTGTCGACCGCGACCAGGCCAAACGCTTGGGCGTGGACATGGACATGGTCACGGCGGTGCTGAACAACGCCTACAGTCAGCGGCAGATTTCGACGATCTACGACAGCCTCAACCAGTATCAGGTGGTGATGGAGGTCAATCCGAAATACGCTCAGGACCCGGTGACACTCAAGCAGGTGCAGGTCATTACCGCTGACGGTGCGCGGGTGCCGTTGTCGACGTTCGCTCATTACGAAAACAGCCTGGAAGACGATCGGGTCAGCCACGAAGGCCAGTTCGCGTCCGAGTCGATTGCCTTTGACATGGCAGAAGGCGTGACGGTGGAGCAGGGCAGTGCCGCCATCGAACGGGCGATTGCCAAGGTCGGGCTGCCGGAAGGTGTCATTGCGAAAATGGCCGGTACGGCTGATGCCTTCGCCGCGACGCAGAAGAGCCAGCCGTTCATGATCCTCGGCGCGCTGCTGGCGGTGTACCTTGTGCTCGGCGTGCTGTACGAAAGCTACATCCACCCACTGACCATTCTGTCGACGCTGCCGTCGGCCGGAGTCGGCGCGTTGCTGTCGATCTATGCGTTGGGTGGCGAGTTCAGCCTGATTTCCCTGCTCGGGCTGTTCCTGCTGATCGGCGTGGTGAAGAAAAACGCCATTTTGATGATCGACCTCGCGCTGCAGCTGGAGCGCCATCAGGGCCTGTCGCCGCTGGAGTCGATCCGCAGCGCGTGCCTGCAACGTTTGCGGCCGATCCTGATGACCACGCTGGCGGCGATCCTCGGCGCCTTGCCGCTGCTGCTCGGCCGGGCCGAGGGCGCGGAAATGCGCCAGCCGCTGGGGCTGACCATCATTGGCGGTCTGGTCTTCAGCCAGGTCCTGACCCTTTACACCACACCTGTGGTTTACCTCTATCTCGACAAGCTGCGCCATCGCTTCAACCATTGGCGTGGCGTGCGCACTGACGCCGCTCTGGAAACTCCGCTATGACTGACCGTTCGCTTTTCAATCTGGCCACTGTTCGCGGCTCGCGGCTGTTGAGCCTGTCGCTGTGCGTGGCGATGCTCAGTGCCTGTGCTGTCGGCCCCGATTACCAGCGTCCGCAGACCGCTGAAATCGCTCAGTACAAGGAAGCCGAAGGCTGGCGCCAGGCCAACCCGAGCGATTCGCTGGCCCGCGGGGCCTGGTGGGAGTTGTACGGCGATCAGCAGCTCAATGCTTTGATCGAGAAACTCAACAGTTCCAACCAGACGGTGGCGCAATCCGAAGCCCAGTATCGTCAAGCTCAGGCGTTGGTGCGCAGCGCACGCGGGGCGTTTTATCCCAGTGTCGACCTGAGCCTGGGCAAGACCCGCTCCAGTCAGGGCACCGGCAGCAGCAGTTCGAGCCTGAGCAGTTCTTCCAGCGGGATTCGTGACACCTACAACGCGCAACTGGGCGTGAGTTGGGAGGCCGATGTGTGGGGCAAGCTGCGCCGCGGCCTGGAGGCGGACGAAGCCAGTGCCCAGGCGAGCTTTGCCGACCTGGCGGCAATGCGCCTGAGCCAACAGTCGGAACTGGTGCAGAACTACCTGCAACTGCGTGTGATCGATCAGCAGAAGCGCTTGCTCGAGGCCACCGTTGCCGCTTACGAACGCTCGCTGAGAATGACCGAGAACCAATACCGCGCCGGGGTTTCCGGGCGTGACGCGGTGGCGCAGGCGCAGACCCAGTTAAAAAGTACTCAGGCCGATCTGGTCGACCTGATCTGGCAGCGCGCGCAGTTTGAAAACGCTATCGCCGTGCTGACCGGCGAAGCGCCAGCGAATTTCAGCATTGCCGAAAGTCAGACCATCCCGAACTTGCCGCAAGTGCCGCTGAGCCTGCCTTCGCAGTTGCTTGAGCGGCGTCCGGACATCGCCTCCGCCGAGCGCTCGGTGATCGCCGCCAACGCCAACATCGGCGTGGCGAAAGCCGCCTATTACCCGGATCTGACCCTGAGTCTGAGCGGCGGCTACAGCAGCAGTACGTCGAACAACCTGATCAGCCTGCCGAACCGTTTCTGGTCGGTTGGCCCGCAGCTGTCGTTGCCGTTGTTCGACGGCGGCATCCGTTCGGCCGAGGTTGATCGCACCGAAGCGGCCTATGACCAGACCGTCGCCAAATACCGCCAGACCGTGCTCGACGGTTTCCGCGAAGTGGAAAACTATCTGGTGCAGCTCAAGGTGTATGCCGACGAAGCGGCCGTGCGCCAGGAAGCGCTGGATGCCGCGCGCGATTCCCTGCGCCTGACGGAGAACCAGTACAAGGCCGGACTGATTGCCTACATCGACGTAGTGGTGGTGCAGGCGACGGCGTTGAGCAACGAGCGCAGTGTCTTGAACATTCTGCAAAACCGCCTGATTGCCAGCGTGCAACTGATCGCCGCGCTGGGCGGTGGCTGGGACGGCCAACTGGACGTCAGCGACAGCCGCTGACCTTGTGGGAGTGAGCCTGCTCACGAAAGCAGTGGGTCAGGCAACTACGATGGTGGCTGTACTGGCGTCATCGCGAGCAGGCTCACTCCTACATGGGATTTGTGCCTGGCGCGGGGTTTCGGGTAACGCAGGCCACTGTAGGAGTGAGCCTGCTCGCGATAGCGGTTAGTCATTCAGCACATTATCAGCTGACCCGCCGCCTTCGCGAGCAGGCTCGCTCCCACAGAGTGGGCTTAAAGCCCACCCCAGAGCCTTGTAGGACGATCGAAGAAGCGTTTCATCGGCTTGATGGCAATTTGATTACTTTGTCAGTGCGTTCTTCCGCGCAATCAGTACAATCGCCGGATTTTCCTGACCGAGAATGGATGCAATACGGTCTTGGTCGGCACGAGAATCCCCATGCTCATCGGCAGCTACTCCCTCACCCTGGTTTTCATTTCGCTGTGCGTGGCGATTCTCGCCTCCTACACGGCGCTCGACCTGACCGGGCGCATCGCTACCGCCAAGGGCCGCGCCGTGCATTTCTGGACGGCGGGCGGGGCGTTGGCCATGGGGGTTGGCGTCTGGTCGATGCACTTTATCGGCATGCTCGCCTTCAAGTTGCCGATCGATCTGGGTTACGACATCGCCCTCACGGCGCTGTCGCTGCTGATCGCCGTGCTGTCGTGCGGATTCGCCTTGTGGCTGGTCAGCCAGCCAAAACTGCCGCTGCTGCAACTGGCCTTCGGTGCGCTGATCATGGGCGCGGGCATCAGCGCCATGCATTACACCGGTATGGCGGCGCTGCGCATGACCCCCGGTATCGACTATGACCCGACGTTATTCAGCGCCTCATTGCTGATTGCCGTCGGTGCTTCGGCGGCCGCGTTGTGGATCGCCTTTCGCCTGCGCCAGCATTCGCCGTATGTACGCCTGATCCGCGCCGGCGCGGCAGTGATCATGGGCATTGCCATCGTCGGAATGCACTACACCGGCATGGCGGCCGCACAGTTTCCCGATGGCAGTTTCTGCGGCGCGACGGTCAATGGCCTGAAAGGCAACGGGCTCGACAGTCTGGTGTTGGTCACCACGCTGGCGGTGTTGTCGATCGCTTTGTTGACGTCGATCCTCGACGCTCGCCTCGAAGCACGCACCGCTGATTTGGCGCACTCGCTGACGGTGGCCAACCGCGAACTCACGCAACTGGCCCTGCACGACACCCTCACCGGCCTGCCCAACCGCATGCTGCTCGATGACCGCATCAGTCAGGCGATCAACAAGGTTCACGAGCAGGGCGGTTGTTTCGCCTTGATGTTCATCGATCTGGACGGTTTCAAACCGGTCAACGATGCTTTCGGCCATCACATGGGCGACCAACTGCTGCGCGAGGTCGGTGTGCGCCTGCGCGAGGATCTGCGTAGCCAGGACACGCTGGCGCGGATCGGCGGCGATGAGTTCGTCCTGCTGGTGCGCCTCACCGAGCCCGACGATGCCGTGAGTCTGGCGGCGCGGCAGGTCGGTTTGATCGCCCAGGCGTTCCGTGTTGCTGAACACGACCTGCAGATTTCCGCCAGTGTCGGCATCGCCCTGTATCCGGGCAACGGCCACAGCGCGCAAGAGCTGCTGATGAACGCCGATGCCGCGATGTACCACGCCAAGGGCGGCGGCAAGAACGGCTACAGCTTTTTCGACGCCTCGATGAATAACAATGCCCGCAAGCAATTGCAGTTGGTGCAGGACCTGCGCGCGGCGCTGGAACACAATCAGTTCAGCCTGCATTACCAGCCCAAGTTTGACGCCGCCAATGGTCGCGCGGTCGGCGCCGAAGCGTTGCTGCGCTGGGAGCATCCCGTCCACGGCTTGCTGATGCCCGACACGTTTATCGATCTGGCAGAGAAAACCGGTTTGATCATCCCGATGGGCGAGTGGGTGCTCAACGAAGCGTGTCGGCAGATGCGCGAGTGGTACGTGCTCGGCTACACCGATTGGCGCATTGCGGTAAACCTCTCGGCGTTGCAGTTTTGTAATGCCGGACTGGTGCGCAGCGTTGCCAAGGCGCTGCGCACGCACCACCTGCCGGCGAACAGCCTGACCCTGGAGATCACCGAAACCACCGCCATGAGCGATGCCGATGCGAGCATGACGGTGTTGCAGGAACTGTCGGACATGGGCGTCGACCTGTCGATTGACGACTTCGGCACCGGTTATTCCAGCCTGATGTACCTCAAGCGCCTGCCGGCCAATGAGCTGAAGATCGACCGCGGTTTCGTTCGCGACCTGGAGCACGACAGTGATGATGCGGCGATCGTTTCGGCGATTGTCGCGCTCGGCCAGGCGCTGGGGTTGCGCATCGTTGCCGAAGGCGTCGAAACCGGTGTGCAGCAGGACTTCCTGACCAGACTGGGCTGTGATTCGTTACAGGGCTACCTGCTTGGGCATCCGCTGCCGGCTGAGCGCTTCTTGCAGGACATCGTGCGCGGGGAGCGCATGGCGGTGGTCTGACAGACCCCGTGGGAGCGAGCCTGCTCGCGAAGACGTCCTGACAGGCGCCACAGACTCCATGCAAAACCTGCCAATGGCAGTTATTCTTGCCCCGACTGTTACGTGTGCACGTGGGGGAAAGCCAGCATGGATAAAGTCATTGTCATCACCGGTGGCGGGCGCGGGATTGGCGCGGCTACGGCGCTGTTGGCTGCCGAACAAGGCTATCGGATCTGCATCAATTACCAGTCCGATGAACAGGCGGCGCACGCGGTGCTGGAACAGGTTCGTGCCTTGGGCGCCCAAGCCATCGCAGTGCGCGCCGACGTCAGCATTGAAGACGAAGTGGTTGCGATGTTTCACCGCGTCGACAGCGAACTGGGCCGCGTCACCGCACTGGTGAACAACGCGGGCACCGTCGCGCACAAATCGCGGGTCGACGAAATGTCCGAGTTCCGCATTCTCAAAATCATGAAAACCAACGTCCTCGCACCGATCCTCTGCGCCAAGCACGCGATCCTGCGCATGTCGCCCAAACATGGCGGGCAGGGTGGCAGCATCGTCAACGTTTCATCGGTGGCAGCACGCCTGGGCTCGCCAAACGAATACGTCGACTACGCCGCCTCCAAAGGCGCGCTCGATACCTTCACCATCGGCCTGTCCAAGGAAGTCGCGGGCGAGGGGATTCGCGTCAACGCGGTGCGTCCGGGCTACATCTACACCGATTTCCACGCGCTGAGTGGCGATCCGGACCGGGTCAGCAAGCTCGAATCGGCGATTCCCATGGCCCGGGGCGGACGCCCGGATGAAGTGGCGGAGGCGATTGTCTGGTTGTTGTCGGACAAGGCTTCGTATGCAACGGGGACGTTTGTTGATTTGGGCGGTGGGCGCTAGAGCGCTGAATTTTCTTGGTTAGCACTGGCCCTTTCGCGAGCAAGCCCGCTCCCACATTGGTTCTGTATGCACAAATCTACTGTGGGAGCGAGCCTGCTCGCGAAGGGGCCAGTCCAGGCAATATCAAACCATCAAAACGACCGCACAATCCGCCCCAACGTCTCCATGGCCTTTTCCGAAGCCTCGGTCCACGGGCTGCCGTAGTTCAACCGAATACAGTTTCTGAAGCGCTGGGTCGGCGAGAAGATCGGCCCCGGGGCGATGCTGATGCCTTGCGCCAGCGCCATTTGAAACAATTTCAGGGAATCCATCTGCTCCGGTAATTCCAGCCACAAAAAGTAGCCGCCGGCCGGTTGGCTGACCCGGGTCTGTGCCGGAAAATAGCGGGCGATCGCTGCGAGCATCGCGCTTTGCTGCTCTTCAAGGGCGTAGCGCAGTTTGCGCAGGTGCCGGTCGTAGCCGCCGTGTTGCAGGTAGTCGGCAATCGCTGCTTGCGCCGGCATCGAGGCGCATAGCGAGGTCATCAGTTTCAGCCGCTCGATTTTCTGCGCGTAGCGCCCGGCGGCGACCCAGCCGATGCGGTAGCCGGGGGCGAGGCTTTTGGCGAACGAGCCGCAATGCATCACCAGGCCCTCCGTGTCGAACGCCTTGGCCGGTTTTGGCGCCTGCTGACCGTAATAGAGTTCGGCGTAGACGTCGTCTTCGATCAGCGGCACCTGATGCTGGCGCAGCAGTTCTACCAGTTCCTGCTTCTTCGCCTCGGGCATGGTTGCGCCCATCGGGTTCTGGAAACTGGTCATGCACCAGCACGCCTTGATCGGGTGCCGCGCCAGGGTTTGCGCGAGGACGCCGAGGTCGATGCCGTCGCGCGGGTGCACGGGGATTTCCACCGCTTTGAGCTTCAAGCGCTCAAGCACTTGCAGGCTGGCATAAAACGCCGGGGCTTCGATGGCCACCAGATCGCCCGGCTCGGTCACTGCTTGCAGGCACAGGTTCAGCGCTTCGAGGGCGCCGTTGGTGATCAGCAATTCTTCCATCGGCAACATCAGCCCGCCGACCATGTAGCGCAGGGCAATTTGCCGACGCAACTGCGGGTTGCCCGGCGACATGTCGGTGACGACCATGCGCGGGTCCATTTCCCGGGCGGCGCTGGCCAGTGAGCGTGACAGGCGCTGCAACGGGAACAAACCCGGACTGGGGAACGCCGAGCCGAAGGGCACGGTGCTCGGGTCCTTGATTGAGTCGAGTACCGAAAACACCAGCTCACTGACGTCGACTTCGGTGGATTCGTTGACCTGGCTGCTGATCACCGGCTCGGAAAACGGGCTCGGCGCATGGGTGTTGACGAAGTATCCGGAGCGCGGCCGCGCGCGGATCAGCCCGCGCCGTTCCAACAGGTAATAAGCCTGGAACACCGTCGACGGGCTGACGCCGTAGGTCTGGCTGGCATAGCGCACCGAGGGCACCCGCTGGCCGGGGCCGAGTACGCCGGAGCGGATCAGTTCTGCAATGTCGTCGGCGAATTTTTCGTAGCGTTTCATGGTGGATCCGGGTGGGTGCTTATAGGGGGCGCGGCGGCTTCATTCGCGAGCAGGCTCGCTCCCACAAGGGAACGTGGTCAATGGTGCGAGCGAGCCTGCTCGCGAATGGAAGCACAGCAGTCTAAGGGCAATCAGCGATTCATCGGCGCAACAAATCGGCTCTTCGCCACGCTGTAAATCTGCGGCTCGTCAGTGTCTTCAATCCTGAAATTCAGTGTCTGCGAGCTGCTGGCTGGCCGCTCGGTAATCATCGCCACCGATACCGGCACGTCGACAATCTCCCCAGGCGCCAGGCTCAGTGCCGTTTTGCCTTGCAATTCGAACCCATCGCCATCAAGCAGACTCAACCGGTAATCCTGCCGCTGCTGAGTCTTGTTGATCACCTTGAGCGAATAGATATTCTCGATCTGCCCCTGAGCATTCTCACGAAACAATCCGCGATCCTTGGTCACATCCAGCGACACCATTGGCCGCTCGACCAGTGCCAGCGCCAAGGCGCCGATCATCACCAGTAGCACCGCCGTGTAGCCAATCAGGCGCGGGCGCAGCAGATGCGTCTTGCCGCCCTGCAATTCGCGTTCGGAACTGTAGCGGATCAAGCCGCGCGGGTAATGCATTTTGTCCATGATCGAGTCGCAGGCATCGATGCACGCCGCGCAACCGATGCACTCCATCTGCAAACCGTCGCGTATGTCGATACCGGTCGGGCAGACCTGCACGCACAGTTGGCAATCGATGCAATCGCCCAAGCCTGCGTCTCGCGGCTTGACGTCACGTTTGCGTGGGCCACGGCTTTCGCCCCGGGCGACGTCATAGGCGATGGTCAGGGTGTCCTTGTCGAACATCACACTCTGGAACCGCGCATACGGGCACATGTGCATGCACACCGCTTCGCGCAGCCAGCCGGCATTGATGTAGGTGGCGGCGGTGAAAAACAGCACCCAGAACAGGCTGACGCCACCGATCTGCAAGGTCAGCAGTTCTTCGGCCAGCGGCCGGATCGGGGTGAAGTAGCCGACAAAGGTCAGCCCGGTCAGCACACTGATTGCCAGCCACAGGGTGTGCTTGGCGGCGCGCCGGGCCAGCTTGTTCAGGCCCCACGGTGCCGCTTGCAGTTTGATGCGCTGGTTGCGTTCGCCTTCGGTGATTTTCTCGCACCACATGAAAATCCACGTCCAGGAACTTTGCGGGCAGGTGTACCCGCACCAGACCCGCCCGGCGAATACCGTGATGGCGAACAGGCCGAACGCGGCAATGATCAGCAGGGCCGACAGCAGAATGAAATCCTGCGGCCAGAAGGTCGCGCCGAAGATGTGGAATTTGCTTTGCGAGAGGTCCCACAGCACCGCCTGCCGACCGCCCCAGTTCAGCCACACCGTACCGAAAAACAGCACGAACAACAGTCCCGCGCCGCTCATGCGCAGGGTGCGGAACAGCCCGGTGAAACTGCGGGTCTGGATCGGCTGGTCACTGGGCCTTGCCGTCGCCTTCACGGGGCGTGCGGGCACGCTTTTTATCGTTGGCGGCGCTTCTACGGTTCGGACGGGGATTTGTTCGCTCATGGTCGTTCGCTCATCAGCCTCCATCAGGCCGAGGCACTATGAGCGCCGATCTGTTTGCATAACAGACTCAGGTCTGGCAATAAAAAGCGGATCAGATGAGGTTTTGAACGAGGCCTGCGACAACTTGAAGCACACCGCAGGCAGAGGCGCAAACGCCTATCGCAGGCGTCTACGTCGGGTATTGATCGGTGTCAGTCAAATCACCGAATCACGGTCGTCGGCCTTGAGGTGTTTGCGCCCGTCCTTGGCCCCGGCGACGGTCAGGGCGTCGGCTTCGGCTTCACTGATATAGACCCGCCGACCTTCTATTTCTACAAACGACATGGCTTTTTCGCTATCGGTCATGACTTCCAGCGTGTCGCAGATGCGAATTTCTTCGCCATGTTCGACGGTGAAAAAACAGACTTTCTGCTCGGGGTTGGATTTATCGATTCGAACGGGCATCGCGGCAGTCCTTTTTTCCATTGAGGTCTGCACATTAGGAAGCGAAGCGCGTGGATCGTTCGGCGCAACCGATTAATGGTCGACGTTGTCCATCTTTTATCAAGCCAATAACAAGGACTGCACGATGGAAGACTGGTGGGATGAAGTGTGGAAAACCCTGGAAGCCGAATTTGCCGACATCGGCGACACCGCGCAAATGACCCGCATTACCGTGCGCCTGCTGATGGCGGCGATTCTTGGCGGCATTCTCGGTTTCGAGCGTGAACATAAAGGCAAGGCAGCAGGTGTGCGCACGCACATGCTAGTGGCGTTGGGTGCTGCACTGTTCGTACTGGTGCCGCAGACATCGGGTGCAGAATCCGATGCCATGAGCAGGGTATTGCAGGGTGTGATCGCCGGGATCGGTTTTCTCGGCGCGGGCACGATCCTGAAAAATCAGCAGGGCGACGAATCCCATGTCAAAGGCCTGACCACGGCCGCCGGGTTATGGATGACAGCGGCAATCGGTGTGGCAGTGGGGCTGGGCAAGGAAGCGACAGCGCTATTGAGCACCATCCTGGCGCTGGCGATTTTCAGCGTGATGCCTTACGTGGTGAGGATGTTCGAAAGGGATGTCGACAAAAACGACCATCTCTAGATCCCTGATGCCTGATCGTTCCCGCGCTCTGCGTGGGAATGCCGCAACGGACGCTCTGCGTTCGGCTGAGTGGGACGCGGAGCGTCCCGGGCTGCATTCCCACGCGGAGCGTGGGAACGATCAACGTCGCGCGGGAACGCTCAGGCGGGGGCTAGACGATCACTGGCGGCATCGTACTCGGCGGTTCTTCTTTCGGCGGTGGCGTGGTTCCGGGCGGCTCTTGCTCAGGAATGGGTGGTGGTTCGGTCTCGGGCAACGTCGGTTTGTCGATGTTGGGATCGGGCGTTTCCGCCGGGATCGGGATGTTCATCTGATGACCTCCGTATGGCACATGGCGTGAGAAGTGCTTAAGTGGATTGACCGTCTCACGGTGAATTCGATCCGCGTCGCACCCCGGCAATTTCGTCTGAACTTTTCCCCGGGCCGGTTGCTCGGAAGCTAAGTGAGTTGATCACGGGGCCGGCGCTTCGTGGCGAATACTGATCCGGCACAAGAGCGTCCTTGGGGCGTTAAGGAGAGATGCTCAATGACTGCTGAAACATCTTCAGAGCTGAACTACAACCCGCATTTGCCGTTGGCCCAGGCGTTGCTGCTGCCGCGCATCGTCATCGAAAACACCATGCCGACCCTGGAGGGCGGCCAGTTCGCCGCCAAATCGATTGCCGGGCGCGAGATCATCGTCACCAGCAAAGTCTTTGCCGACGGCCACGACAAGCTCGCCGTGCGCATCCGTTGGCGCGCCGAAGGTGATGAGAGCTGGCAAAGCGAGGTCATGAGCGATCAAGGCAATAATGACTGGCTGGGCCGCTTCCGCCCCGAGTATCAGGGACGGTATGTCTACTGCATCGAAGCGTGGATCGATCATTTCGCCAGTTTTCAGTATGAGCTGGAGAAAAAACACAGCGCCGCCGTGCCGGTGTCGCTGGAGTTGCAGGAAGGCCGCACCATGGTGCTCCAGGCCGCCGAGCGCAGCGAAGGACAACTCAGCGAACAACTTCACGCGCTGCACCACGAATTGTCCGGCTTGCTCGAAACCGAGCAGGTCGCGCTGTTTCTGCACTCGCGCAGTGCGCAGTTGATGGCCGAGGCCGACCTGCGTGCGTACCTGAGTGTCAGCCCGCAATATCCCATGGATGTCGAACGTGAACTCGCCGAGTTCGCCAGTTGGTATGAGCTGTTTCCGCGCTCGATCACCGACGATCCGCGCCGCCACGGTACTTTCAACGATGTCCATTCGCGTCTGCCGATGATTCAGGACATGGGCTTCGACGTGTTGTATTTCACCCCGATCCATCCGATCGGTCGCGCCCACCGCAAGGGGCGCAACAATTCTCTGACCGCCGGCCCGGACGATCCCGGCAGCCCGTATGCGATCGGCAGCGAGGAGGGCGGTCACGAGGCGATTCACTCGCAACTCGGCACCCGCGAAGACTTTCGCCGACTGGTCGCCGCTGCCGCCGATCATGGTCTGGAGATCGCCCTCGATTTCGCGATCCAGTGTTCCCAGGACCACCCGTGGCTCAAACAGCATCCAGGCTGGTTCAACTGGCGCCCGGACGGCACGATCAAATACGCCGAGAACCCGCCGAAGAAATACCAGGACATCGTCAACGTCGACTTCTATGCGCCGGACGCGATTCCGAGCCTGTGGGTGGAGTTGCGTGACATTGTCATCGGCTGGGTCAAAGAGGGCGTGAAGATCTTTCGCGTCGACAATCCGCACACCAAACCGCTGCCGTTCTGGCAGTGGCTGATTGCCGATGTGCGCGCGCTGTACCCGGAAGTGATTTTCCTGGCTGAAGCGTTCACCACGCCGGCGATGATGGCGCGGCTGGGCAAGGTCGGTTATTCGCAGAGCTACACCTATTTCACCTGGCGCAACACCAAGGCTGAACTGGCCGCGTACTTCACCGAACTGAACCAGTCGCCGTGGCGCGAGTGCTACCGGCCGAACTTCTTCGTTAATACCCCGGACATCAACCCGGCATTCCTGCACGACTCCGGGCGCCCCGGTTTCTTGATCCGCGCCGCGCTGGCGACCATGGGCTCAGGCTTGTGGGGCATGTATTCGGGGTTCGAGCTGTGCGAATCGGCGCCGGTCCCGGGCAAGGAGGAATACCTCGATTCGGAGAAGTACGAAATCCGCGTCCGCGATTTCACGGCGCCCGGCAACATCATTGCCGAGATCGCTCAGCTCAACCGCATCCGCCGCCAGAACCCGGCCCTGCACAGCCATCTGGGCCTGAAGATCTATAACGCCTGGAACGACAACATTCTGTACTTCGGCAAACGCAGCGCTGACGGCAGCAACTTCATTCTGGTAGCGGTCAGCCTCGATCCGCATAACGTCCAGGAAGCGAATTTCGAATTGCCGCTGTGGGAAATGGGCCTGCCGGACGATGCCGTAACCCACGGCGAGGACTTGATGAACGGCCACCGCTGGGACTGGTATGGCAAATACCAGTTCATGCGCATTGACCCGGCGTATCAGCCGTTCGGGATTTGGCGAATCACAGCCACGTGACGTAGCGAACCGCCCCCTGTGGCGAGGGGATTTATCCCCGTT